>DASTSZ010000120.1:0-2946 GCA_035760425.1 Candidatus Eiseniibacteriota bacterium
CCCACGCGGAAGACGCCCGACTCCTCGAGCGCGTTCGTCGCGGCGAGGGCGCGCGCCGGATCCCCCTCGCGCGCCACGCGCTTCACGCGCTCCGTCGAGATCGCGTCCCAGCCGAGCGCGGCGAGCACGCGATTCTCCACCGCGGCCGTGTCGAGATCCTCGTTTCGCGCGGCGCGCGCCACGCGGACGGGCGTGGTCGCGAGCTGCGGAAGATCCTCCGCGGCGCCCATCGCCCGCAGTTCGTCGCCGGCGCGGATTCCCTCGTACGTGGTCGGCGACTGCCGCGACACGCCGCGGAAACCGGTCCGCGCCGCGGCACTGTCGCCGGCCGCGAGGGCGAGCCGCGCGCGCCAGTAGACGCCGGGGGCGTCGTCGCTCGGCGCGCCCGCCAGGAGCGCCCGCGCGGAGTCGGGCGACCCGGCGCGCCGCCACGCGAGGGCGCCGTGCACGCGTCCCGCCGACTTCAGCGCGCCGCTACGGAGATAGCCGTTCGCCCAGGTGAAGACGGGCGCGGTCTCGGGCGCGCTTCGCTGATCCTCCCACTCGCGCGCGCGCTCCCACGCCGCCTGCTCGCCGGTCGGACCGGCGGGATCGAGCACCGCCGCCGACAGGAAAGCCGAGTCCATGGCGCCGAAGATCTTCGCCCCGCGCGCCGCGCGCGCGAAGCCGAGCGCCGCCCTGGCGCGGGCGGCCGGCGCCGTGGAACGCGCGGCGAGCGCCCGATAGGAGGCCATCGCGTCGCTGAAACGCCGGGCCCGCGCGTAGAGGGACGCTTCGACGTCGAGCCGGAGCGCGGTCGCGGCCGAGTCGCTCGCCGGGCGGCGGCGCGCCGCGAGAAGCGCGAGGCCCCGGTCCGCTTCCCCCGCGTCGCCGAGCGCGCGGCAGAGATCGAGATGCGACCGTTCGCCGAGCGAGTCGGCGCGCCCCTTGGCGAAATCCGCGGCGCGTCGAAGCGCCGGATAGCGTTCCGAGAGCGCGACGCCGCTTCGCGTGCCGAATCGCGTGAGCGCCTCCACGGCCCCGGTCGTGTCGCGCGCCTGCGCGAAGGCTTGACCGAGAAGGAGCGCCTGCTCTCCGGTCGACGGGTCGGAGAGGATATCGACGGCGAGCCGGGGCGTGCCGTCGGCGAGAAAGCGTCGCGCCAGGAGGCGCCGCGCTTCGTCGCGGCCCGAGGGTCCGGCGTCGGGCGAGACGAGCAGCGCCCAGAGCGCGCTCCGCGAGGCGCGGGCCTGGCCCAGCGAATCGGCGAGCGCGGAGGCGGTAAGCAGATGCGCGGCGTCGCGCGCCGGACCGCTCGACGGCGAGCCGAAGCCGGCGAGCCAGCGGTCGCCGCGCGCCAGCCGGCGATCGGGGGGCCAGGCGAGGAGCGCGAGGCCCTGTTCGGCGCGTCCCGAGCGCCCGAGGAGCGCGGCGCGAATCGGAAGGAGCGGCTCGTCGTCGCGGAGCGCGCCCTCCAGGAGCAGCGACGCGCGTTCGATCGCGCCCTCCTCGAGGAGATCGAGCGCGGCGCCGCGCAGATGGGCGAGCGGAATGCGGATCGCCGCGGCGTCGGGCGTCCAGGCGCGAAGCGAGGCGCGGTAGAGCGATTCCGCGGCGGCGGCGCGCAGATCGGCGGCCGCGAGCGCGGCGCTCGACTCGTTCCACCGCGCCAGGCGCCGCGTCTCGCGGGCGTCGAGCCAGGCCTCCCGGCGCGCGACCCACGCGGGCGGCGCGCCGATCGGCGGCTGGGCGGACGCGAGCGGCGCGGCCGCGACCAGCGACAACAGCGACACCAGCGAAGGCAGAAGCGCCACGGCCGCGCCGATCGAGCCCTTCCCCGCGGCGGGCCCGAGCGTCACGAGATCAGCGGACGACGACGAGGCGCGTGGTCTGCGTCTCGCCGAGGAGGGTCACCTTCGCGAAGTAGACGCCGGCGCCCGCCGCGGCGCCCGCGCGGTCCCGGCCGTCCCACGCCGCGCCGAATTCGTTCGCCAGAAGCGGGTCGACGGCCGCGGTCAGTTCGCGAACGAGCCGACCCTTCACGTCGTAGATGCGGACCACCGGTTGTTCGGCCGGGTGCGGCAGTCCGTCGCGCGCGCTGAAGCGGAACCGCAGCGAGCCCGACGAGGACGAGCCGGCGAAGTACGGAATCGGACCGGCGCGGAAGGTGACGCGGCGCGGCGTCGGCGCGGGCGTCTGACGCGGCGCGACCGTGACGTCGTCGACGTACCAACCTTCGTAGTAGCGAACCAGGCTCCCGAACTGATCGCGCGGCTCGTTGGCGTCGTCGCTCGCGAAGCGGAAGCGGAGCCGCGCCGGGCCCTGGTACGCCGAGAGGTCGGCGACGTACTTCCGCCACCCCCCCGTCGATCCCGCGATGACGCTCGAACCCGCGAGCGAGGTGCCCGCGTTGAACTCGATCATGTAGGGGTAGCCGTCGTCCACGGTGAGCGGGATCCACGGACCGCCGAGCAGCGAGATCTCGAGCCGCCCGCCGTCCCACGCGCCGGTGCCGCCGTTCGTCTCGGTGTCGGACCAGGAGTAGAAGGTCACCTGCGAATTCGAGGCCAGTTTGAACCCGGGCGACACGAGGGCCGCATCCTGGTTGTTTCGATAGGTCTGCTGTTCGTTCGATCCCGTGTTGAGCGCGTTCAGGCTCCCGAGCTTCGCGCCGAACGATCCGCCGTGCGTGCGGACTTGCGTCCGGTGCCACTCGTTCAACACGGAGGGCGAGATCGGCCCGCTCGTCCAGCCGCTCGCCGTGAAGTCGCTCTCGAAGTTCTCGCTGAGCCCGGAGCCCTCCCCGATCGTCAGCGTGAAGTCCTGCGACGAGACGACGCTGCCGTCGTCCCAGGTCAGGCGAAGCGCGACATTCCGAGGAAGCGTGACGGGCGATCCGAACTGGATCTGGAACGGCGAGGCGTTGCTCCCGACCTGACCCGTCGCCAGCGCGCCGCCGGTATCGAC
>DASTSZ010000121.1:0-7864 GCA_035760425.1 Candidatus Eiseniibacteriota bacterium
GCCGACGTTGGCGTGGCGGGGAAGGTCTCGGAAGTCCATCCCGGCCCCGTCATCACGCTCTTCGAGTACGAGCCCGCGCCCGGCGTGAAGGTGAATCAGATCCTGAACCGGCAGGACGATCTGGCGCTCGCGCTCCGCGCGCAGCGGATCCGGATCGTCGCGCCGATTCCGGGCAAGGCCGCGGTCGGCATCGAGATCCCGAACCGCGTGAAGCAGATCGTGTCGTTCAAGGAGATCGTTCTCTCCCCGGCGTTCCAGCAGGGGAAGGACGCGCTCCCGATCGCGCTCGGGAAGGACGTGGCGGGCGTTCCCTTCACGACCTCGCTCGAGAAGATGCCGCACCTCCTCGTCGCGGGCGCCACCGGCTCGGGGAAGAGCGTCTCGGTGAACGTGCTGATCATGAGCCTCCTCATGCGCCGCACGCCGGCGGAACTCCGCTTCATCATGATCGACCCGAAAATGCTCGAGCTGACGCCCTACAACGGCATCCCGCACCTCCGCATGCCGGTCGTCACCGATCCCAAGAAGGCGGCGCAGGCGCTCCGCTTCTGCGTGAAGGAAATGGAGCGCCGCTACCAGGTCCTCGCGAAGCACGGCGCGCGGCACATCGAGGGGTACAACCGCCTCGGCCTCGATCCCGCGGAGCACGAGGACGCGAAGCTCCCGTACATCGTGGTGATCGTCGACGAACTGGCCGATCTCATGGCGCTCCTGCCGGCCGAGATCGAGGAGCCGATCGGACGCCTCGCGCAGATGGCGCGCGCGGTCGGGATCCACCTCGTTCTCGCCACGCAGCGGCCGTCGGTCGACGTGATCACCGGACTCATCAAGGCGAACTTCCCTTCGCGCCTCGCCTTCCAGGTCGCGAGCCGCACCGACTCGCGCGTCATCCTCGACATGAACGGCGCCGAGAGCCTCCTCGGAAACGGCGACTCGCTCTATCTGCCGGCGGGTAAGCCGGAGCCCTACCGGATCCACGGCGCGTACGTCTCCGGCGAGGAGACCGAGCGCGTCGTCTCCTTCCTGAAGAATCAGGGCGTCCCGGCCGTCGCCGACGACTCGGTGCTGGAAACGGTGACGATTTCGGACGAAGGCGCCGACGACGAACTCTACGAGGAGGCGATGCGTCTCGTCGTGCTCCACCAGCAGGCGTCGACGTCGATGCTGCAGCGCCGCCTCAAGGTCGGCTATTCGCGCGCGGCCCGGCTCCTCGACCTTCTGGAGGAACGCGGCGTGGTCGGTCCGCCCGACGGCGCGAAGGGACGCGAGGTGATGCTGACGGAACACGAATTGGAAGAGCGGCGTTCGGGCGTCCCGCCGGTGGAATCGGGCGCGTGATCGAACCGATTTCGCTCCTCCCGGCCCGCCCCGCGGCGGCGCCGGACGCGACCGGCGGCGAGACGTCCCGCGTCGCGCTCGTGACGCTCGGCTGCGCGAAGAATCTCGTCGACTCCGAGATCATGGCCGGCCTTCTCTCGCACGGCGGCTTCACGATGACCGGCGACGCCGCGGCGGCGGACGTGGCCATCGTGAACACCTGCGCCTTCATCGGCCCGTCCCAGAAGGAGTCGATCGACCGCATCCTCGAACTCGCCGCGCTGAAGCGGGAGGGAACGCTTCGCGGGCTCGTCGTGGCGGGCTGCATGGCGCAGCGCTACCAGAGCGACCTCCTCCGCGAGATTCCCGAGGTCGACGCCGTCGTCGGCACGGGCCAGGTCGACGCCATCGTTCGCGTCGCGCACCGCGTGAGGCGCGGCGGCGCGGAGCGGATCCTCGAGGTCGGCCCGCCGGGAACGGCGGTCGACCTCGCGTCGCATCGCGCGATCTCCACGCCGCGCCACCTCGCCTATCTGCGCATCGCGGACGGCTGCGATTTCCGCTGCACGTTCTGCATCATCCCCGCGCTTCGCGGCGACCTCCGGAGCCGGACGATCGAGTCGATCACGGCCGAGGCGGAGCGGCTCGCCGCGGCGGGCGTGCGCGAGCTCCACCTGATCGCGCAGGACTCCACGTCCTACGGCGAGGACCTCTACGGCGAAGCGAAACTGCCCGAATTGCTGCGCGCGCTGGCCGCCGTGCCGGGCATCGATTGGCTTCGGGTCCACTACACCCACCCGAAGACGTGGAGCGAACGGCTGATTCAGGTGTTCCAAGAGGAGGCGAAGGTCTGCAACTACGTGGACATCCCCCTCCAACACCTGACCGACCCGATGCTCCGTCGGATGCGCCGGGAGGTGAAGCGGGCGGAGACGGAGCGGCTCTTCGCCACGCTGCGCGAGCGCATTCCGGACGTCGCCATCCGGACCCACTTCATCGTGGGATTCCCGGGCGAGACGGAGGAGGACTTCGAGGAACTGCTGGCCTCGGTGGAGCGAGCCGACTTCGATCACGTCGGCTGCTTCGCCTATTCGCGCGAAGTCGGCACGCCGGCGGCGAAGATGAAGGAGCAGGTGCCGGAGCGGACGAAGCTCGAGCGCCGCCGCCGCCTCATGGACGCGCAGCGCGTCGTCGCGTCGCGCGTCTGGGGCCGCTGGGTCGGCCGAACGGTGGACGTCCTCGTGGACGGGCCCTCGCCGACGCGAAAGGGCTTCTTCGTCGGCCGCGTGGCGCAGCAGGGATACGAAGTCGACGGTGTCACACACGTTCGGGGCGGGGAGGGCGATTCCGCGCCCGCGCCGGGCACGTTCACGCGGGTTCGGATCACGAAGACCCGCCAGTACGACCTGGAAGGGGAGGTGGTCGCGTGAGAGGGGCCCGGCCGGCCGGTCTGGTGGTGGCGATGGCGTTCGTACTCGGGGCCGCGACGGCGGAGGCGAAGGATCCGCCGCCGGCGACGAACATGGCCAGGTTCGACTCCGTGGCCGCGAGCGTGGCGCTCGAGCTGCTCCCGCCGGGCGCGATTCCGGCGGGGCGGCCGGTCGAAATGACCACGCCGCTCCCGGGCGACACGCTCACGCTCTTCGAGCAACGCGTCGTGCAACGGCTTCGCGCCGACGGCTACGCCGTGCGCGTCGCGCCCGCGTTGGCCGCGGCGACGATCGATCCGATCACCGGCGAATCGCGATCGGCCGTTCCGGCGCCGCCGGCCGAAGGCGCGGTGCGGCTCGAACTCCGCGTCGAGTCGCGCGGCATCCTCTACGTGAAGCGCCTGGGCAAGTTCCCCTTCGGAACGAAGGGATACGAGCGCCTCGTTTCGCTCCAGGTGCAGGGCCGGCTGGTGAACGCGGCCGCGGGCGACGTGCTCTGGGCGAAGACCGCCTCGAAGTCGGCGCGCGACGTCGTGCCGGCCGGGGACGTCGACGTCGCGGCCTCCGGGAGCGGGATGTTCCGGCCCGCCGTGCCGCGCGGATCGAGTTTCGGATTCCTGGAGCCGTTGATCGTGACGAGCGTCATCGCGGGGCTGGTCATTCTGTTCTACTCGAATCGAACGTGACGCGGGGGACGGTGGTTCCTCCAGGAGGGAGGGGCAACGGATGGGCATGACGCTCGCCGCGCGCCAGCACTGGGTGCTCGGCAGGGACGCATTCGAACGGGGCCGCTACGACGAGGCCGTCGGGGAACTGGAGCAAGCGATCGCGCTCGCGCCGGACTTTCCCGACCTGCACAATCTGCTCGGCCTCTCGCTCGGCATGGCGGGCGAGCGGGATCGCGCGGCGGCCTGCTTCCAGCGGGCGCTGCAGTTGAATCCGCACTACGTCGAGGCGCGCCTCAACCTGGCCATCGTCTACAACGAGATGGGCCGGTACGACGAGGCGCTGCGCGAATTCCGAACCGACCAGCCGCGCGATCCCGATCACGGGAATCTCTCGCCCGAGGTCCGTTCGTACCTCGCGGAGTCGCACGTCCTCCTCGGCGACACCTACCGCAACCTCGGCCTCACGCTCGACGCGTCGCAGGAATACAAGCGGGCGTTGAAGGTGGCGCCGCAATTCCTGGACATCAAGAACAAGCTCGGCGCGACCTACGGGGACATGGGGCTCTTCGAGGACGCGGAGTCGGAGTTGAATGCCGCGCTCGCCCAGAATCCCCGCTACCTCGAGGCGCGGGTGACGCTCGGCGTCGTGCTGCACCGGTCGGGGCGTCCGCACCGCGCGCGCGAGGAGTGGGAGCGCTGCCTGAAGGAAGACCCGAGCCATGTCCGCGCGCGGGCGTACCTCGAACTTCTCGACCGGGAGGGCGCCTCCCCGGAAGGCGCGCGCCGACGATGAGTCGTTCGCGCCTCCTCCTTCTCCTCCTCCTGGCTTCGTCGCTGCTCGTGGCGGGCTGCGGCGGCACGCTCAAGGAGCAGACGGGCGGGATCGCCGACTACGAGCGGGGCAAGAAGGCGTACGACCAGGCCAATTGGGCGGACGCGGCGCTCGACCTGAAGGCGTTCGTGGAGGCCTACCCCGGCACCGAGCGTACCGACGATGCGCTCTACTACCTGGGCGACGCCTACTTCAAGATGAAGGACTACGCGCTGGCGTCGGGGCAGTTCGACCGCCTGCTGCGAGACTTTCCGGCCTCCGTCTACGAGGCCGACGCGCGGTTCTACCTCGCGCGCTGCGACGACCTGCAGTCGCACGGGGCGATGCTCGACCAGACGGAGACGGAGCGCGCCATCACGCGCTACCGCGAGTTCCTGGGCGCGCATCCCGATCACCCCCGCGCGGCGGAGGCGACCGCGCGCGTCGCGGCGCTCCGCGACCGCCTCGCCGAGAAGCGCTTCAAGAGCGGCCGGCTCTACACGCGGCTCCGCGAGTACGACGCGGCCGAGCGCTACTTCCGCATCGTCATCGCCGAGTATCCCGAGTCGCGCTGGGCCGCCGACGCCGCGCTCCTGCTCGTCGAGACGCTCGTGAAGCGCGGCCGCCGCGACGAGGCGATCGAAACGCTGCGAAGCGTCCCGCCTGGACTCGCGCGGCCGGAAACGCAGCGGAAGCTCGACGCGCAGCGACGGCTTCTCGAAAACGGCACGGCCTCCAAGTGAAGCGCCGCGTCGGCGTCTTCGGGGGAACGTTCGATCCGGTGCACATGGGGCATCTGCTGATGGCGGAGGAGGCGGTGGAGCGTCTCCGGCTCGACCGGCTCATCTTTCTGCCGGCGGGGCGGCCGGCGCACAAGCGCGACCGGAGCATCACGCCGGTCGAGCATCGGCTCGCCATGCTCCGCCTGGCCGTCCGCGGCAACGCGCGCTTCGCGGTCTCGCGGGTGGAGGCCGATCAGGCCGGCGTGACCTACACGGTGGATTCGCTCGAGAAATTCGCCGCGTCGGAGCGCGCCGAACTCTACTTCGTCATGGGGCAGGACAGTCTCGACGAGTTCCGGACCTGGCGCGATCCCGACCGCATTCTCGCGCTCGCGAGGCTCGCGGTGGTTCCGCGCGGCGAAATCGAACGCCCGAGTCTCGACGCCGCGGTCCGGCGCCGCGTCGTCTTTCTGAAGCCGCCCCGGATCGGCATCGCGGCGTCGGAGATTCGCCGCCGTCTCGGCCGCCGGCGGACGGTGCGCTACTGGCTTCCCGATACGGTGTTGGCGTACATCAAACGACATGGGCTCTACGGACACCGCCGGTAAAGGCGCCTCGCTCCTTCTCGTCGACGGATCGGCCCTCCTCTACCGGTCCCACTTCGCCTTCATTCGAAATCCGCTCCGGACGGCGAAGGGGGAGGTGACGAGCGCCGTTTTCGGCGTGCTCCAGATCCTCCTGCCCGTCCTCGAGCAGCGGAAGCCCGACCGCGTCGCGGTCGTCTTCGACACCGCCGCGCCGACCTTTCGCCATCGCGTCTACAACGAATACAAGGCGCACCGGCCGCCGATGCCGGAGGATCTCGCCGCGCAGATTCCGCGCGTCCGCGAGTCGCTCCGGCTGCTCGGGCTCCCGATCGTGGAGCAGGAGGGCGTCGAGGCCGACGACCTCATCGGCACGCTCGCGAAGGAAGCCGAGCGGGACGGCGCGACCGCGTGGCTCTTGACCAGCGACAAGGACTTCTTCCAGCTCGTCTCCGATCGCATCCTCATCCTCTCCCCTCGGGGGCGCGGCGGTGATCTCGCCGTCGTCGACCGCCACGGCGTGCGGGAGCGCTACGGCGTCGCGCCCGAGGAGATGATCGACCTCCTCGCGCTGATGGGCGACGCGTCCGACAACGTGCCGGGCGTTCCCGGCGTGGGCGAGAAGACCGCCGCCCAGTTGATCCAGAAGTTCCAGACGATGGAGAAGCTCTACGCGTCGCTCGATCAAGTGGAGCGCGCCTCGCTCCGCGAGAAACTGCGCGTGAACGAGGATCGGGCGCGCCTGAGCCGCATGCTGGCCACCATTCGCGCCGATCTCCCCGTCGATCGCCACTGGTGGGAGCTGAAGCGGGAGCCGGTCGACTACGCGGGCCTCCTTCCGTTCCTCCAGTCGCTCGAACTCCACACGCACCACCGGCGCTTCACGAACGAAGCGGTGGCGGCGGGCGCGGGGGCCGCGGTTCCGAAGGCGGCGCTCGTGCGCGGCGACGCGATTCCGGCCGGTTCCGCCGCCGGCGCGGGCGGAGCGACCACCGTGGGTTCGTCCCCCTCGCCCGCGACGACGCCGGCGGGCGGCGCGGACGCCGTGACGGGCGATCTCTTCCCGGACTCCGTGCGGACCGGGGCGGGAGGCAAGGGCGCGCGCGGGGCCAAGGGGACGCGCGGCAAGGGCGCCACGGCCGGCGCGGCGGCGGGGGGCGCCGGCAACGCCGAAAGCCCGGGGCCGAGCGAGCCGGCGGGGGACGCCGTGATCGAACTCGGCGCGCGGAGCGCCGCCGATCGACCGCCGCTCGGCCGATACACCATGGTTCGCGACGGCGCCGGGCTCGAGTCGCTCGCCCGCGCGCTCGCGGACGCGAAGTCGCCGGTCGCGTTCGACACCGAGACGACCGGGCTCGACCCGCATCGCGCCGATCTCGTCGGCATCGGCCTCGCGCTCGCGGAAGGGGAGGCGTATTACCTCCCGATCGGGCACGTGGGAGGCTCGAACCTCGACGCCGATCAGGTTCGCGCCGCGCTTCGCCCCTTCTTCGACGATCCGAAGGGACGGCGCGCCGCGCAGAACGCCAAGTACGACTGGCACGTCTTCCACAAGTTCGGCATTCCGGTGCGCGACATCTCCGACGACACGATGGTGGCGGCCTACCTCGCCGACCCCGATCGGCCGAAGAACCTCGACGCGCTCGCCGCCACCCGACTCGGCATCGAGAAGATCCCGACCGAGTCGCTCATCGGCCCGCGCGGCAAAGAGCAGAAGAGCATGGCCGACCTCCCGATCGAGCAGGTCGGCGTCTATTGCTGCGAGGACGCGGACGTCGTGCTCCGGCTGCTTCCGGTCTTGGAGAAGGAGTTGATCGCGGCGGAAGGTCTCGCGCTCTACCGGGAAGTGGAGGTCCCGCTCGTCGGCGTCCTCGTCCGAATGGAGCGGGCCGGCGTGAAGATCGACACCGGCGCGCTCGAGGAGATGTCGAAGTCGCTCGGCGCGACGATGCAGCGGCTCGAACTCGAGATCCAAGAGTCGGCCGGCGTTCCTTTCAACGTGAAGTCGACGCGGCAGGTCGCGGAGGTTCTCTTCGAGCGGCTCCAATTGCCGAAAGGGAAGCGGACGAAGGACGGCTACTCGACCGACGAAGAGGTCCTCGAGACCCTCGCGCCGCTCCATCCGATTCCACGCCTCCTGCTCGAGTATCGCCAGGCGCAGAAGCTCAAGTCGTCGTACGTCGATTCGCTCCCGAAACTCGTCCATCCCGACACCGGGCGCGTCCACGCGACGTTCCATCAGACCATCGCGTCCACCGGCCGGCTGAGCGCCAGCGATCCCTCGCTCCAGAACATCCCGATCCGCTCGGAGGAGGGGCGCGCCATTCGAAAG
>DASTSZ010000122.1:0-2867 GCA_035760425.1 Candidatus Eiseniibacteriota bacterium
TCGCCCCGCAGTTCGGCGAGGGACTCGATCGGCTCGAGGGCGACGCCGGGAAGCGCCTTCGCCTCCGCGAGATTCACGCGCGGAAGCCAGACCGGCCCGCGGTCGGCGCGGCGCGCCGCCGCCGTCACGGCCAGAATGCCACGCACGCCGCGGAGCGTGCCGTCGAGCGCGAGCTCCCCGACGAAGATCCCCTCCTCCACCGGACGGCCGCGCGGGATCTGCCCCGACGCCAGGAGAAGCGCCACCGCGATCGGCAGGTCGAAGCGCGCGCCCTCCTTTCGAACGTGCGCCGGCGCGAGGTTGATGGTGATCTTTCGCGCCGGGAATTCGAAACCGCAATTTCGCACCGCGGCCAGGACGCGCTCGCGGCTCTCCCGAACGGCGGCGTCGGGGAGCCCGACGATGGTGAACGTGGGAAGCCCCGCGCCGAGATCGGCCTCGACGTCGACGAGATGCCCTTCGATACCGATGGTGGCGCAGGAACGGACGCGGGCGAGCATGGGAGTACCAGCGGGGATGACCGGGGAAAGGGCGCGGCGAGGAGAGTGGAAGTCTAGGCGACGCGGGCGGGGCGCGTCAACGCGCGACGAACGTCGCGAGCGGGTCGCCCCGCCCTCTCGGCGTCGTCCTAGCGGGCGGGAATCAGATGGGGCGCGAGGAGACGGCGAAGCGCGTCGTGCGAGGCGGCCACGCCCCACGGCGCGATCGCGCCGGCGTGCGGCGGGTCGAAGGGGTTCGCGAACTGCGTGTAGTGGATGGATCGGAGTCCGAGCCGGTTGGCGCCCCCGACGTCGTGATAGAGCGAGTCCCCCACCATCGCCACCTCCCCGGGCGGCAGCGGCCACCGGTCGAGGACGGCGTGGAACGCCTCGGCGCGCGGCTTTCGGACGCCGATGTCGGCGGAGACGACGAACGGGTCGAAGTAGGGCCGCATGCCGAGGCCCACCGCCACGCGCTCGACGTAGCGGCCGTCCGTCGCGTTCGATAGCAGCCCGATTCGTACGCCGGCGGCGCGAAGCGTTCGAAGCGTTTCCACCGCGCCGTCGAGCGCCACGATCCGTTCCTCCTCGGCCGAAAAGTGGATCGCGACGGCCTCGCGGAGCGCGGCCGCGGACGCCGCCGGCGCGCCGACCGCGGCGAGGGCCTCGGCGAGAGAGGCTTCCGCCGTGATCTCGTCGCCGTTCACCTCCGCGGCGTTCCGATTCGCCTCGCGGATCTCGAGGAATCGTTCGGCGAAGCGGGCGCGCTCGGCGGCCCCGCCCGCGCCGAGGAGCGACTGCGCCTCGAGGTATGCGGCGAGACGCTCGGCGCCGGGACGCGCGACGACGTCGGCGTAGTCGGTCCGCGCCGAGGGCGTGGCGGGATCGATCCCGATCAAGGTGTTCCCGTAGTCGAAGATGACGGCTCGAAGCATCGGAGCTCTCGTTCGGGTTATGATCGCGCGCGTTGCATGTGCGACGGTGGGCGCGGGGCGCCCCTGGGTTCGCCGCGCGCCGCACAGTAGGCGGGTGCCCGAGCGGGGTCAAGCATGGAGGAATCGATGGAGCCGTCGACGGCGAAAGCGCGGATCGCGATCCTCGGCGCCGGCGCGCTCGGCACGCTCCTCGCCGACTGTTTCTCCCGCGCCGGCTTCGAGGTGCGCGTGCTCGTCCGCTCCGCCGATCGCGCGGCCGCCCTCCGACGCGATGCGCCCGGCGCGGCGCCGGTCGACGATCCGACGGCCCTCCTACCGGCCGACTTCCTGTTCGTCTGCGTGAAGTCGTACCAGACGTCGGACGCGGCGAACACGCTGGCCCCGGCGATCGCCGGCGCCGGCGTCGCTCCCATCGTCGTCTCGCTGCAGAACGGCTGGGGACATCTCGAGCGACTGGAGCGCGGGCTCGCGGGAACGTCTCTGATCGCCGGAACGACGTCCCTCGGCGCCTACTGGGGCGACGACGGATCCTTTCACGAGTCGACGAGCGGCGTCACGACGCTTGCCCCGTGGACGCCGGGCGCCGAGGCGCAGACCGCCGCGGCCGCGAACCTCTTCACGGCCGCGAGGCTCCGCGTGGAAACGGCCGGCCGCGCCGGCGAGATTCTCTGGCGAAAACTCGTCCTGAACGTCGCGGTCAATCCCCTGACGGCCATTCACGGCGTCCGAAACGGCGCGGTCGGCGAATCACCCGACCTCTACGCGGTCGCGCTCGCGGCCGCGCGGGAGGCCGTGGCCGTCGGCGCCGCGCGCGGCCACCTCGCCGCGCCGTACGATCCCGATCCGCTCCTTCGCGCGCTGCTTCACGACACGTCGGGCAATCGGTCCTCCATGGCCGAGGATCTCGCCCGCGGTCGCAAGTCGGAGGCCGACGCCATCCTCGGCGCGGTGCTTCGAGAAGGCGCGGCCGCCGGCGTCCCGACCCCCGTCATCGCCACGCTCGCCGAGCGCATGGCCGCGCTCGAACCCTCGCGCGGCCCCCGCTAAAACGAGAACGGGGCGGCCGTACCGCGCCGCCCCGCCTCTGATCCCCCTCGACGGAGGATTTTTCGACTGCGTTTCTACGCCGTTCTTACTTGAGGACCGTCGCCTTCATCACGGCGCGACCGTCCGGCGTCTCGAGACGGAAGTAGTAGATGCCGCTCGCCACCTTGCCGCCGTTCTCGGACGTGCCGTTCCAGGTGAGGTCCTGGAAGCCGGCGCCGCGCGAATCGTCGAGCAGCGTCTTCACCAGGCGGCCGTTCAGGTCGAACACCTTGACCGTCACGCGGCCGGGGGTGCGGATCTGGAACGAGAGCGTCGTTTCCGGATTGAGCGGATTCGGCGAGATCGAGGCCGCGAACGCGCCGCCGGTCGACTTGACCGTGTGCACGAGCGTTCCGCGGAACTTCCC
>DASTSZ010000123.1:0-2902 GCA_035760425.1 Candidatus Eiseniibacteriota bacterium
GCTGCCGGTACTTCTCGATCCAGGCCGCCTCTTCCTCCAGCCGGCGAGGGCCGAGGGTGCAGGTCCGCACGCGCCCGACCTTCTCCGTGGTGACGAGCCTCGCCCGCTCCAAGACGCCCACATGCTTCTTTATGCCCGTGAGGGTCATGTGGAACCTCTCGGCCAGCTCCGTGATCGAAGCGTCTTCACGCCCGAGTTGCTCCAGAATGCCGCGCCGGGTGGCGTCGGAGAGCGCGGCGAACGAGGCATCGACTCGGGTCTGGATATACTGAACCATGTGGTTCAGTATATAACAGAGGCATGGCGGCACACAAGGGGTGAGTCGACGCGCGCGCCGGGATCGACGACTACGACGATTGACCGAGGGGCGCGGGGTTCCTATCCTCCGCGGATGCGGCCGCATCTTGGTATCGGCGTGAGGTTCCGGCGCCTCGTCGAACTCCTCTTCGTGGCGACCGCCGTCGCGGTCGCGGCCGTCGCCACCGCCGCCGCGCCCGCCGCCGCCGCGACCCTCCCCTACATTCCCCTCGACCACTGGACCACGCCGCTCCTCACGGAGGCCGCGGGCCGCGGGCTCCTGCCCGGCGTCTCCCTTGCGGATCGGCCCTTCCGCCGCGCCGACGTGGAGCGCGCGCTTCGCGAGGAGCGGGCCGAAGCGGAGATTTCGCAGCGTGAATACACGCCTTTCGAGTCGTGGCTTCTCACGCGCCTGGAGTCGGAGTTCGATCCGAACGAGCCGCCACCCGCGCCCGCGTTCGCGCGGCTCACACAGGACTGGACGGTCGGGTATGGCCTCGAGGCGCGCGGCTTCGCCTACGCGGGGGACGACCACCGGCGATTCGGGATGGCGGACGGAAAGGGAATCGCGCTTCCGTTCGTCGGATTCCAGTCGGGCCGCGGGCTCGCGGCGGGCGTGCGATTCCGTGTCGACTCCGACGGCGAGCGCGTTCCCGACTTCAACGGGCGCGCGTGGCGGAACGGCCGGACGGGGGACGCGAAGAACGCATACGCGCTCCTGCAGCTCGGCGCCGCCGACATCCTCCTGGGACGCGACGACCTCCGATGGGGCGCGTCGGAGAACGGCACGCTGCTTCTCTCCGCCTACGCGCCGGCGATGGATCAGGCGGGACTGCGCCTGCGGCTCGGCCCGGTCACCGCCTCCTCCTTCTTCGGGAATCTCGACGACATGACGCTCACGGCGCCCACCGCCCAGGCGCCGGGCGACACGCTCCCCGCGGGCACGGTGATCCAGCGGCGCATCACGGGGCATCGCGTCCGCTGGCAGGTGAACCGCTACATCGCGGTCGGCGCGGCGGAGGTGGTGGTCTACGGCGGGAAGGACCGCGCGGCGGAAGCGGAGTATCTGATCCCCGTCAGCGTCTTCTACGCGACGCAGTGGAATTCGGGGAAGAACGACAACATCCTCGGCGCGTTCACGCTCGAATTGCGCCCGAAGAACGACATGGAACTCTACGGCGAACTCCTGGTCGACGACTTCCAGATCGACAACAAGTCGGCGGCCGACCAGGAGCCCTTCGAGGGCGGCTTCCTGGTGGGGCAGCGGCTCTACAACCCGCTGGGGCTCGACGGCTCGATGTTTCGCGTGGAGTGGGCGCGCGTCGAGCCCTTCACGTTCAACCAGACGCTGCCGTGGAATCGCTACCTCTACAAGGACCAGCCGCTCGGCTTCCCGCTCGGTCCGGACGCGCAGTCGCTGAATCTCGAGTTCCGCTACTGGATGTCGGAGCAGGTCACCTGGACGTTCCGCTATGCGCGGGAGGAGCGCGGGGCGACGCGGGTGAACGATCCTTGGCCCGTGCCCGTCTCGGGACCGACCGACGCGACTCCGTTCCCCGAGTTCGACCACGTCCCGACGGGCGTCGTCGAGGCGCGAAGCCGCATCGGGACGGAGTTCTGGATCCATCCGAAGCCGGGGATCGATCTGCGGCTGAGCGGCGGCTACTTAGACATCCAGAACGCGGAGAATGTGCGCGATGCCGACCGAAGCGAGTGGTTCTTCGAAGGCGCGCTCTCGCTGACCTGGAGCCGGATGGTGTCGCCGGGGCGTTAGCCGCCCGATTTCCCGCTTTCCCGCACCCCGCGCGCCCGTTACCCTCCAGCACCAATGCCCGTCTGCCCGTCATGTAAGCGCGAAATCTCGACCCCGGGGCGATTCTGCCCGGAGTGCGGCGCAGCGCTGCCTCCGCCGGCTCCGTCGCCGCCTCCTGCGGCCGCCCCGCCGGCGCCGCCCGCGGCCGCACCACCCCCCGCAGCCACCACGCCGCCTGCGCGGCCCACCGGCTCCGGTGGTTACAACGACGGCCAGACCACCGGCCCCGACTCCCACCCTTCCTCGTCGTCGCACAAATCCTCGTCCATCCACGGGCGCTTCGAACCCGGCACGCGCCTCGGCTCGCGCTACCGCGTCGTGGGCCTCCTGGGACGCGGGGGAATGGGAGAGGTCTACCGGGCCGACGATCTCGAACTGAACCAGTCGGTCGCGCTCAAGTTCCTCCCGGAGAGCGTCGCGCGGAACGCGGCGGATCACGCGCGCCTCCGTCAGGAAGTCCGCATCGCGCGACAGATCGCGCACCCCAACGTCTGCCGCACGTACGACATCGCGGAAGCCGAGGGCCAGGTCTTCGTCGTCATGGAATACGTCGACGGCGAGGATCTCGCCTCCGTGCTTCGCCGCCTGGGGCGGCCGACGCCCGACAAGGCGCTCGAGATCGCGCGGCAACTCTGCCTCGGCATCGGCGCCGCGCACGAGAACGGCGTGCTCCACCGCGACCTCAAGCCCGCGAACATCATGATCGACGGTCGCGGCCGCGTGCGGATCACCGACTTCGGCCTGGCGGGAACGGCCGAGGAACTCGCCGCCGAGGGTGGCGTCGCGGGGACG
>DASTSZ010000124.1:0-6073 GCA_035760425.1 Candidatus Eiseniibacteriota bacterium
CGGGTGGAGGTCGTGGGGCCCGCCGAGTCGGCTCGCCGAGGCAACGCGGGCCGCTCCTTCACCGTCGCAGTGAATGATGGCGAATTTGGCCTCGGGCTCGCTTCTGTCACATGACTGTAAGTGCGGGTAGGCGACCCCGAGCGCGCCGCGGGCGAGGACGCGAGGGCTGAGCGAGGAGGGGCTAGCTAAGGTGTTCGGTGGAAATGTCTTGCAGCGCGCCGCGCAGGTGGGATCGCGCGGTTATGCCGAGCTTCGGGAAGATCCGGTAGAGGTGGGAACCGACCGTCCGATGCGAGAGGTAGAGCTGTTGACCGATTTCCTTGTTGGTCAGCCCTTCCGCGGCGAGCCGGGCGATCTGCAGTTCCTGCGGCGAAAGCGCGTCGACCAGGTCGTGGGTCCGCCTCCGACTCGTCTCCCCCGACGCGCGCAACTCCTGGCGCGCCCGCTCGCCCCATGGGACCGCGCCGAGCGCATCGAATGTGTCACGCGCGGCCCGCAGTGGAGCTCGCGAGTCGGCGGGGCGCCGGTGCCGTCTCAGCCACACACCATGGGCTAGCTGCAGGCGCGCGCGAGTGAACGGCCAGCTTGCGAGGTCGGCGGCGGCTTCGAACGCGGTTTCATCGCCGTCGGGTGAGAACACGGCGCGGGCGAATTGCAGGGCGCCGACGAGCAAAGGGGAGCGCGTCCGCGCGGCGATCGCCTCGAGGTCCTGCACGATCGCGTGCGTGTCGTCCTCGTGTTTGGAGTGCGCCGCCGCCTCGGCAAGATCGACCAGGACCCAGCTCCGGACGTGGGGATGATGAGCGTGGTCCGAGGGCTCGAAGATGCGCCTCAACTGTCGGTACGCATCGTCGTAGCGACCGGTCGCGAGGGCGGCCACTCCTCGCGGCCATTGGACCATGGCCAGTTGCGGGTTGGCGCCGGAGAGGTACAGGGCCCCTTCCCCCTCCGTAGCGAGCCGCTCGGCGACATCGATCTCGCCTCGATAGGCGGCAATCGTCGCGGACGCGAGCTTCGCGGCGG
Organism: Candidatus Eiseniibacteriota bacterium; assembly: GCA_035760425.1. Lineage (GTDB taxonomy): Bacteria > Eisenbacteria > RBG-16-71-46 > SZUA-252 > SZUA-252 > SZUA-252. Next base: position 1,024 of record DASTSZ010000124.1, read on the forward strand.
CCGCCAGGTCCAGCTGACCGGTCTCCTCCGCCAAGCGTTCGGATTCGCTCGCCATCGAGCCCGCGGTCCTCCAGTCCCCGCGTTGGATCTTGGTCCAGGCCAATTTCAAAAGCGACGATGTGAGTCCGCCGAGCATCCCCTGGGCGCGCAGGAACTGGGCGCGAGCTTCTTGAAACCGCTCGGCTCGTTCGAAGTCTCCCACGGCTTGGGCGGCCAGGCCGAGCTGATGATCCGCCACGCCGCCACGCTGCGCTTCGCTCTCCCCAGTCCGACGCGACAGGTGATCGAGGATCACGGCTCCGTACTCATCCGGGCTCGCCATCGCGAGAACGGAAAGCACGCGAGGATCGTCCTGAGAGAGCGAGAAACGATTCAGCGCCGAGATCACAGCCCGGCGAGTGCTCTCGTCGGGGTTGGACCACCAGCAACGATTCGCGATCACGAACAACGCGGTCATTCCGCGGTCGATGTTCCCCTCGGCTCGCAGCCGCTCGGCGATCTCGACGAATTCCGCGATCTTCGATGCCCCAGACCACGCGCTCCGTCCGTACGATTCACGCATCGTGACCACGAACGGACGCTCGCCCACGGGCACGTGATCGTCATCCATCGTGTCGAGAAAGTGGAGAACCTTGCTCGCCCGCCCCATGACCATCGCGTAGTTGGCAGCCCGGGCGAAATGGATCGCTCGCCGTTCCGGCTTGTCGGCGAGTTGAGCGGCCCGCTCGAACGCCTGAATGGCGACGCCGGCCGCGCCGCGCCGAGAGGCACGTTGGGCAAGCTCCTCTAACTCCGCGGCGACCTGCGGATCGGTGCCCACCGTCGCGGCCGCGCGATGCCACGTGCGGCGGTCCGGATCGTCCTCCAGCGTGGCCGCCAGCGCGTCATGCGTCGCACGCCGCTCCTCCAGGCTCATCGCCTGATGTATCGCGGATCGCATCAACGGATGCTGAAAGCGGAGTTCGGGACCGTCGACCTCGACGAGGCCCGCCGCTCTCGCCTCGGTGGCGGCCTCGAGCGTGACCTCGCGGCCCTCGAGCTTCGTGGCCGCCGCCAGGACCTCGGCCGTCCTGCCGCGCTCATCGGCTGCCGCGACGCGAAGGAAACTGCGCGTTCCCGAGCTCAGGCTGGTGAGGCGATCCGCGAAAGCACGCTCCAGTCGGATGGTGAGCGGCAGGTCGGAGCGTCCGAACACGTGAGCCGCATCCAGCGATCGAAGCGAGGACAGCAACTCGACCAACGCGAGAGGGTTCCCGGCCGCGCTCTCGAGGACGCGTGCGCGGGAGGAGCGGTCGAGATTCGGAGACCGGGCGTCCAGCAGGTCCCCCGCATGCGATTCCGTGAGCGCCTCGATCGTAAGCTCCGTGATGCCGGCCTCGAGAAACGGACTCTCGTAGCCATGGCGGAGCGCAACCAACAGGGCAATGGAATCGGACTCCAATCGCCGGGCGGCGAACGCCAGAGCACCTGCCGTGGACGCGTCGAGCCATTGGGCGTCGTCGACGAGCAATACCAACGGCGCATCCGCGCTCTCGACGAGAAGCTGAAGGATCGCCAGCGCGATCAGGAACGGGTTCGTGACGGGTTCGTCGCTCAGACCGAACGCGCTCCGGAGAGCCTTGCCGTACGGCGCGGGAAGTCGATCGACATTGTGGAGCACGGGTTTGAGGAGTTGATGCAAGCCGGCGAATGGAAGGTGCGTCTCGGACTGCACCCCCGTGGTCGCCAGGACTTGGAGCTCGTTCTCGGCGGCATAGGCTCGGGCCATGGCGAACAGGGACGTCTTGCCGATGCCCGGCGCGCCGATGACCACGACCGCCCCGCCGTTGCCTTTCCGAGCCGCATCGATGCGCTCGATGATTGCTCTGGACTCGGTGTCGCGTCCGATCAGCGCGGCCGACGGGGCGTTCGCACGTCTCACTCGCTCAATCTCCTGCTCATCGAAAAGGCATCGAGGACATGACTACTCTAATGATCTATCCGCGAAGTGGCTAGGATGTTGGCAGCGGGAAACGTCTCAGTCCTGTCCGCTTTTGCCTACGCCTGTCGGATCAACACGGACGCCCGCGGCTCGGCGCCATCACATCTTGATGAGCATCGCGAGCGTCAATCGGTTCTCCTCCCTAACGAGATCCGGAGACCAACCCGTGACGACCGAGCCAAGCGCTCCCTGGTTCCCCCCGGGCGGCGTGACGCCTCCGCCGCCCGCGAAATACGGAACGCTCGCGGAGCGGTGATTGAACTCGAGCCGGAACGTAATGAAGGGCTCCGGCATGTAGTCGGTGGTGACCTGCATGTCCCAGGCCTCGAAGCGATCTCCCGGGTTGGCGGTGAAGTAAGGGGTGCCGGAAAGCGCGGTCGCCCCGTTCACGGGCGGGACCAGCACGAGGTAGCGTCCGGGGTTCCGAATGGCGCCGCCCCCCAGGGTCAGGGCGTAGCGATCGTGATGGAACCAAAGCCGATTGTAGGTCATGAAACCGAGGAAGTACTGCGAGGAGGCTGTCACTCCGCCTCCGGATTCACACCCCGCGTCCACCGTGATCGACGCCGCCGCTTTGCTCACGACCGCGCCGGGCCGGTCTCGGTACTTGATCATGAAACTGTCGTCCGTGTGAAACCGCTTGCGATCCGGATTCCCGAACGTGTCGGCGCCGTAGTACTGATTCCCTACCAGCGAGATCGATCCCGTGGGGCGCCAGAGGATCTGCCCGCCCACACCGAGCCCGTTGTTGAACCGCCCGTACGATTGCCAGCCGTTGATGAGCCATGGTTCGATCTTCAGTTTGTCGCTCGGAAAGATCTGAGCTCGCACGCCGCTGAAGAACCACGGCGTGTTCGACGAGACGTAGGAGGGCTGGTAGGTCCAATTGTCGTAGTTGTAGTAACTCCAGAGCCCGATGTAGGACATGAAGATGCCGCCCTGGATGTTGACCCCGTTCATCGTATCCAGGTGATAGCCGCCGTACGCCTCGGAGAGATATCGGTACGCGTTATCGAGGTTCCACTGACCACGACCCGGACTCGCGTCGTTGCGCGGCGTGGTCTCCGAGTACATCCCGAATTGCGTCATGATCCGACCCATGACGTTCTTGTAGAGGATGTCCCCGCCGAATCCGAGCTGGGTGACCTGGAACTCGCCATGCCGAAACACTTCGCTGGACCCCACGATCGTGTCGTCCTTGGGCCTTCGAAAGCTGTGGTGGTACGCGCCGTCGAAACGGAATTCGCCTGTCAACGGACCGGCCGTGAGCGGCCTTTCGGCGGGTCCGGCGTTCCCCGGTACCCAAGAGAAGTCCGCAAACGCAAAGGGTGCGGCGGCCCGAGTCTTCGCGCCCTCGGCATTCGCGGATCCGAGAGGAGCTGCCAGAAGCAAGAAGATCACAGCGAACCGTTGTAGTTGCACGCCCGAGATCCCTCCTTCAACGGGCCGCGCGAGCCCATCTCGCGTCGAGCGCCAAGTTGAGTTAGAGCGCCTCCCCGTGCGGCGCGTCGATGATTCTCGGACGCGCCGACGATGTGGATGCGATCGGATCTCAGTGGACCACGCAACGGCATACGCGCGGCGTCAAATGGTCGTGGCGCCGCATCAAGAGTTCATCAGGAGCGGGTGGGGCTGGGGGGGCGGTCCAGAGACCGCCCATGGAATGGCGGGACCCTACGGGTGGTAGATTGGCGTCCGCTTGCTCAGCGATCCACCATCGTCATCTGCTTCGGGTTGTAGCGCGGCCCGGAGACTCGATCGGGGCTCAGCGCGGCGTCGAGCGCGGCCATCTCCTCGGCGTTCAACGAGACCTCGGCCGCGCCCGTGTTCTCCTCGAGGTGCGTCCGACGCTTGCTGCCCGGGATCGGCACGATGTCCGGGCCCTTGTGAAGCAGCCAGGCGAGCGCGATCTGCCCCGCCGCCACGCCCTTGGCCGCTCCCATCTCCTGCACCACGGACGCCGCCCGCCGGTTGGCGTCGAAGTTCTCGCCCTGGTAACGCGGGTCGCCGCGGCGGTAGTCGCCCTCCGGATATTCCTCCGCGCGCTTCACGGCGCCGGTGAGAAAGCCGCGGCCGAGCGGCGCGAACGGGACAAGGCCGATGCCGAGTTCGCGGAGCAGCGGGATGATCCGCGGCTCGAGGTTTCGCTCCCAGAGGGAGTACTCGCTCTGGAGCGCGGCGATGGGGTGCACGGCGTGGGCGCGACGAATCGTCTGTTCCCCCGCCTCGGAGAGTCCGAGATGGCGCACTTTGCCCTCCCGCACGAGCGCCGCCATCTCGCCGACGACCTCTTCGATCGGCACGGCGGGGTCGACGCGGTGCTGGTAGAGGAGATCGATGTGGTCCGTCTGGAGCCGCCGCAGCGACGCCTCGACCACCTCGCGAACGTGCGCGGGCCGGCTGTCGACGCCCGCGATGGCGCCCTTCTCGTCGAACTTGAATCCGAACTTGGTTGCGAGGACCACCCCCTCCCGCTTGCCTTTGAAGGCGCGCGCGAGCAATTCCTCGTTGGTGAAGGGGCCGTACGCCTCGGCGGTGTCGAAGAAGGTCACGCCGATTTCCATGGCGCGATGAATCGTGGCGATCGACTCCCGCTCGTCACGCTCCTCGGGGGTTCCATAGGCGAAGCTCATTCCCATGCAGCCGAGCCCGATGGCCGAGACCTCGGGTCCGTTCGCTCCCAATCGTCGTGGCTTCATGGTGTCGGCTCCGGTGTTGGGGCGCGTCGAGCGGCGTGCTCGCGGCGGCGGCTCCGGTCGGTCGCGACGTACGTGACCGTGTCCCACGCGTTGTGGATTCCGATGAACACGAGGAGGAGCGTCGCGCCTCCGATGATGAAGGGCGCGTCGATGGAGCGGCGCCAGAGCTCGAAACCGGCGTAGACGAAGGCCGCGTAGGCGAGGATCGGCAGCGCGGCATGCCAGATCCAATCCTCCAGCACCGGCTTGTAGTCGCGCTGGCGCAAGGCGCGGCGGAGAACGACGACGGAGTAGAGGAATCCGCACAGGCCCGTCGCCACCACGGAGAGGCTCGGGCCTCCCAGGCCCTCCCAGGGCGCGCTGAAGAGCG
>DASTSZ010000125.1:0-9050 GCA_035760425.1 Candidatus Eiseniibacteriota bacterium
GAAATCCGCGCCGCGCGAGCGAGGCGGAACTGGCGTCCGACCTGCGCGTCCGGTTCTCCGAAGCGATCGCCCGCCGCGTGGCGGCCGACGGCGAGCCCGACCGCCTCGGCTCCTTCCTGAGCGGCGGCGTCGACAGCAGCACGGTCACGGGCGTGCTCCAGCAGGTCGCGTCGCGCCGCATGAAGAGCTTCTCGATCGGATTCGGGGAAGCCCACTACAACGAGATCTCCTTCGCCCGCATCGCGGCGAATTCGCTCGGCTCCGACTATCACGAGTACTTCGTGGTCCCGCGCGACGTCTCCGAGGCGCTCCCGACCATCCTCGCGTCCTTCGACGAGCCCTACGCGAACGCCTCGGCCATCCCAACGTACTTTTGCGCGCGGCTCGCTCGAAAGCACGGCGTCGACGTTCTCTACGCCGGCGACGGAGGGGACGAACTCTTCGGGGGGAACGAGCGCTACGCCACGCAGCAGCTCTTCGAGTACTACCGCCGCGTGCCGCGCTGGCTCGGTCGGGGTTTCGTGGAGCCCGTCGTCGGCGCGATGGCGGACCTCACGAAGCTGAGTCTCTTCGTCAAGGGCCGGAAGTACATTCGGCGGGCGCTCATGCCGCCGGCCAAACGCCTGACCTCGTACGACTTCTTCCGCCTCGTGCCGCCGGCGGGCTTCCTGACGCCGGAGTTCATGGAGGAGGTGGGCCGGAACTACGAACCCGGCCGCGCGCTCGAAGCGCTCCACGCCCGCGCGCCCGGCCCGACCGAACTCGACCGGCAGCTCTACCTCGATCTCCACCTCACGATTTCCGACAACGACATCGTGAAAGTCACGCGCATGACCGAGGCCGCCGGGGTCACGGTGCGGTTCCCGTTCCTCGACCAGGGGCTCGCCGAGTTCGCGATGACCGTTCCGGCCGGCGTGAAGATGCGCGGACGGCGCCTGCGCACCTTCTTCAAGGGCGCCTACGCCGATCTCCTGCCGCCCGAAGTGCGGTCGAAGTCGAAGCACGGATTCGGGCTCCCGATCGCGGAGTGGCTCCGCACCGACCCGGCGCTCGCCGAGGTGATGAACGACGCGATCCTGAGTCCGCGCTCGCGCGCCCGCGGCTACTTCCGCCCCGACGCGCTCGAGGAGTTGATGAAGCGGCACAAGGAGGATCCGACCTCGTACTACGGAACCACGCTCTGGAATCTGGTGATTCTGGAGCTCTGGCTCCGCCGGCAAGAAGAGGAGGGAAGGAACCGGGCCTGATCACCGGGACCTTCGTCGGGGAGATGCGCCGCTCTTCACCCGGACTTCGCGCGAGCCTCGTGAACGCCGCCGCGCGACTCCTCCACGGGCTCGGACTCGTCTCGCTGGCGCGGCCGCTCGTGAACCGGACGCGCCTCGTCTCCGGCGGGTCCGGACGGTCGAGGCTCCCTCGCCTCGAATCGCGCGCCGCGCGAAACGCGCAGATCCTCGTCTACCACCGGGTGAACGACGAGCGCGATCCCTACTTCGGCGGCGTCCCCGTCGCGCGCTTCGATCGACAGATGGCGTACGTGTCCTCCCGATTCACCCTGCTCCCGCTCGACGACCTGGTCGCGGGACTCCGCGAACGGTCGCTTCCGCCGAACGCGCTCGCCGTCACCTTCGACGACGGCTATCGCGACAACTACCTCCACGCCTACCCGATCCTCCGGCGCTACCGCGTTCCCGCGACCCTCTTCCTGGCCACGTCGGTCATCGGCGCGAACCGCATGCTCTGGCACGACGAAGTCTTCTCGGCCTTCCGGGAGACGACCGCGCCGGCCCTCGAAGGATTCGGCCCCGGCGCGATCGGAGGCTCGCTCGCGGACGTGCCCGCGCGCCTGCTCGTGCAGCGCGCGGTCCTCGGCTACCTGCGCGCGATTCCCGACGACGAACGAGCCGTGGAGGTCGCGCGCCTGCGTTCGTCGCTTCGCGTCGGGCCGACGCCCGCCGCGCCCGGGCTCATGCTCACCTGGGAGGAGGCGAGGGAGATGGGGCGGGGCGACATTCGGTTCGGCGCCCACACGGTCACGCACCCGATCCTCGCGCGCGTCGATCGCGAGCGGGCGCGGCGCGAGATCGCGGACTCCAAGTCCACGATCGAGGAGCGCCTCGGCGTCACCGTGTCGGGATTCGCCTATCCGAACGGCAGCCCGGAGGACTACACGGCCGAGACGAAGGACCTGCTCCGGCAGTCCGGCTATCGCTACGCGGTGACCATGTCGCTCGGCGGAAACGACGAGACAACCGACCCGTTCGAGCTCCGGCGGGGGACGCCGTGGGAGGAGGACCTGTTTGCATTCGGGGTGCGGTTGCTCTACAATAAGTGGCAGTCATGAACCGATCTACGCGGGTCCAGCCCTCCGTCGAGCGCGTCCGACTCGACCCCGTCCACCCATCCTGAACCGGATCGAACGCGGTGCCGCTGATCATCCGGCCGGCCGACTTGCGCGCGGACCGGGACGCGATCGTTTCATGCCTTCGGCGCTACCTCTCGCCCCGGGCCGACGAGGCCCGCTACGACTGGCTCTACCTCCGCAGCCCGCACGGACAGGCGAGCGCCTGGCTGGCCATCGATGAGGCGCGGGGGGAGGTCGTCGGCGTGGCCAGCGCCTTTCCGCGTCGCGCCCGTCTCGACGGCGCCGACACGCCCGGCTGGGTCCTGGGCGACTTCTGCATCCACGACGAGTACCGAACGCTCGGGCCGGCGCTCCAGCTCAATCGCGCCTGCCTCGACGCCGTCGCGCACGGCGCCGCCGCCTTCTGCTACGACTTCCCGAGCGCGAGCATGATGGCCGTCTATCGCCGCCTTCGCATCGCGCCGCTGGGGAACGTCGCCCGCCATTCGCGCATCCTCCGTTGGGGGCGCCGGTTGGGGCGGGCGGTTCCCGTGCCGGGACTTCGGGAAGGCGTCACCGCCGTCGCCTCGATCGTCGACCTCGTGCCGCCGCGGCGCGCTCCGCTCGCCGGCCGCCTCACGGTCGGCGTCCACGACGGCGCCTTCGGGACCGAGTTCGACGATCTCGATCGCGCCTGCCGCGGCGGGGCGCGTCTTCACTTCGATCGCTCCGCGGCCCACTTGAATTGGCGCTTTCGCGAGAAGCCCGGCGACGGCGAGACGATTCTCGCGGCGCGCGACGGCGCGGCCCTGCGCGGATTCGCGGCCTTCGCGGTCGACGGCGACGACGCGCATCTCGTCGACCTGATCGCGATCGACGACGACGCGACGCGGGCCCTCCTCGACGAGACGGCGCGCCTCGCGTGGCGGCGCGGCGCGGTGACGCTCTCGACGTCGCTCTTCGCCTCGCACGCGCTCGCGCCCGTGCTGCGACAAGCCGGGTTCCGGCCGCGCGAGGAGAGTCCCGTCATTCTGGTCGGCGGCCCCGATCTCGCGGGCCGTCCGGCCCTGCGCGACGGGGACGTGCCGCTCACCCCGGGGGATCGGGAGAGCTGACCGCTCCCGGCACGCGCATGAGCACCGAGACGACGCCCGGACGCATCCGGCACTTCATTCTGAATCAGTTCCCCTTGGCGCGGCAGCGCGCCATCGGCGACGAGGACCCGCTGCTTCGCACCGGCATCCTCGATTCGCTCGGAATCCTCGAGGTCGTCGCGTTCATCGAGTCGGAATTCGGCATCGCCGTCGCCGACGAGGAACTCGTTCCCGAGAGCTTCGAGTCCATCGCCACGATGGCTCGCTTCGTGGACGGCAAGCGGGACCACGAGGGCGGCGCGTAACGGGAGGTTGGCGTTGGATTTCTTGATCCATCACATGCTGCGCGCGAGCGCCGCCCGGCTTCCGCAGAAGGAAGCGCTCGTGCACGGCGACCGCAGGCTCTCCTACGCCGAGGTCTGGGCGCAGGTCCGCGGCCTCGCCGCCGGCCTCCGCCGCGGCGGGCTCGAGCGCTCGGATCGCGTCGGCATCTTCCTCGACGCCTCCGTCGAGCAGTCGATCTCCATCTTCGGCGTCTCGCGCGCCGAGTGCGTCTTCGTGCCGATCAACGGCGTCCTCCTGGAGGACCAGGTCGCGCACATCGCCCGCGATTGCCGCATGCGGTGCCTCATCACCTCCGCCGCCAAGCTGGCCCTCATCGCGCCCGCGCTCGCGTCGATCCCGACGCTGGAGCGGCTCGTGGTCGTCGGCGGCGGCGCGCCCGCGGGCGTGACGCTTCCCGCCGACTCCTACGAGGCGCTCGTGGCGGAGGCCCCGGCGGCCGACCCGCCCGAGCCGTCGATCGAGAAGGATCTCGCGGCGATTCTCTACACGTCGGGCTCCACCGGAAAGCCGAAGGGCGTCATGCTGAGCCACGCGCAGGTCATGGCCGGCGCGCACATCGTCGCGACCTATCTCGAGATCACCGAGTCCGAGCGCATCCTCGCCGTGCTCCCGTTCAGTTTCGACGCCGGCATGAACCAGATCATGACCGCGTTCCTCCGGGGCGCCACGATCGTGCTGAAGCCGTTCGTCTTCGCGCGCGAGATCGTGACGGCGTTGAAGAACGAGAAGATCACGGGCCTCGCGGGCGTCCCGACGCTCTGGAGCCTCCTCGCGCAGCCGAGCTCGTCGCTGGCGAAGGGAACGTATCCGCACCTGCGTTACATCACGAACACCGGCGGCGTCATGCCGCAGGACGTGCTCGCCACGCTTCGCGCCGCGCTGCCTTCGACGCGCGTCTTCCTCATGTACGGCCTCACCGAGGCATTCCGCTCGACGTACCTTCCGCCCTCCGAACTCGACCGCCGTCCGACGTCGATGGGGAAGGCGATCCCGGACACCGAGATCCTGGTGGTCGACGAGAACGGCCGCCGCTGCGGCCCGGGAGAAACGGGCGAGCTCGTGCACCGCGGCCCGACCGTCTCGATGGGGTACTGGGGACAGCCGGAACTGACCGCGAAGGTGCTTCGCCCGCATCCGTTCCTGCCGCCGGAACTCGGCGACACCGAGCGCGTCTGCTACTCGGGCGATCTCGTGAAGATGGACGAGGACGGCTTCCTCTACTTCATCGGCCGCCGCGACAACATGATCAAGTCCTCCGGCTATCGCATCAGCCCGACCGAGGTCGAGGAAGTTCTCTTCCAGAGCGGCATGGTGCAGCTGGCCGCGGTGATCGGCGTGCCCGACGCGATGCTCGGCGCGGTCGTCCACGCCTTCGTCGTGCCGACGGAGGGAGGAACGTTCGATCAGGCGGCGCTCCAGGCCTACTGCGCCGCGAAGATGCCGCCCTACATGCTCCCGAAGACGATCGAGGTGCTCGACCAACTGCCGAAGACGAGCAGCGGCAAGGTGGACTATCCCGCCTTGCGCCGCCGAACCGGAGGCTGATCGTGGATCACGTCCGGGAGCTCGTGGCCCGCCACTTCGGCGCCCGCGACGGCGAACTCCGGATCGGCGGACTCTCCGTCCGCGATCTGGCCGCGACGTACGGCACGCCGCTCTTCGTCTACGACGCGGACGTGCTCGACAAGCAGATCGCGCTCCTTCGCGCCACGTACCCGCCGATCTTCGAGATCTACTACTCCGTGAAGGCGAATCCCTGTCCCGCGGTGGTCCGCCATTTCGTCTCGCGGGGCCTCGGACTCGAGATCGCCTCCGCCGGGGAATTCCACCAAGCCCGCCACGCGGGGTGCGAGCCGGAGCGGATCCTCTTCGCGGGGCCGGGGAAGACGGAACGGGAGCTCGCCTACGTGCTCGAGCGGGGGATCGGGGAGATCCACCTCGAGTCGAAGGTCGAGGCGGCGCGCGTGGCCGCGATCAGCAAGCGGCTCGGCGTTCGCACGAGCGTCGCGATTCGCGTGAATCCGGGCGCCGAGGCGCAGGGCGGCGCCATGCGCATGGGCGGGAAGCCCGCCCCCTTCGGCGTGGACGAGGAGGCGCTCGACGAGGTTCTCGACCTGGTGCTCGCCGAGTCCTCGCTCGACCTGCACGGCATCCACCTCTACGCGGGCACGCAGATCCTCGACGATCGAATCCTCGTGACGCAGTACCGCCGCGGGCTCGACATCGCCCGCCGCGCGGCCGATCGAATGGGACGGCCGATTCGCACGCTCGATTTCGGCGGCGGGCTCGGCATCCCGTACTTCCCGAACGAGTCGCCGCTGCCCGCGGCGGCGCTCGCGGAGGGGTTGGCGGCGATGGTGAAGGAGATCGAGTCCGACCCGCGCTTCGCGCGCGCGCGCTTCATCATCGAGCCGGGGCGATTCCTCGTGGGGGAGGCGGGCGTCTACGTGACGCGCGTGAACGACATCAAGGTCTCGCGCGGCAAGACGTTCCTCGTCGTCGACGGCGGGATGAACCACCACCTCGCGGCGTCCGGAAATCTGGGTCAGGTGATCAAGCGGAACTTCCCGGCGGCGATCCTGAACCGGCTCGACGCCGCGCCGGCGGGGAAGGCCGACGTGGTCGGGCCGCTCTGCACGCCGCTCGACGTCATCGCCCGCGACATCGAACTCCCCGCCGCCGAGGTGGGGGATCTCTTCGGCGTCTTCCAGTCGGGGGCCTACGCCCGCTCCGCGAGTCCGCTCGGCTTCCTGAGCCAGCCGACCCCCGCGGAGATCGTCGTGCAAGGCGGCGCGGCGACGCTCGCGCGCCGCGCGGGAACCTACGAAGAGACCCTCGGGGACGTCCCCTGATCGCCGGACGGCCGGTGGAGACGCGCGGACGATGAAACGGGTCCTCATGATCGCCTACCACTACCCGCCGCTCCGGGGGAGCAGCGGCATCCAGCGCACGCTCGCCTTCTCGCGCGACCTGCGCGAATTCGGCTGGCAGCCGATCGTCCTCTCGGCGAACCCGCGCGCCTATCCCGGCGTGGGGACCGACCAGATGAAGGACATCCCGAGCGACGTCGCGGTCCATCGCGCGTTCGCGCTCGACGCGGCGCGCCACCTGTCGATCCGCGGCGCCTATCCGCAGGCGATCGCGCTCCCCGACCGCTGGTCGAGCTGGGTGCTCGGCGCGCTGCCGGCGGGGTGGGGAATCCTCCGCCGCGATCGCCCCGACGCCATCTGGTCGACCTATCCGATCGCGACGGCGCATCTGATCGGGCTCCGTCTCCAGCGGATGTCGGGGCTCCCCTGGATCGCCGACTTTCGCGACTCCATGACCGAGCCGCACTATCCGCCCGATCCGGTCATCCGCCGGTCGCGGCAGGATCTCGAGCGAAAGACCGTCGAACGGGCGGCGCGGGCCGTCTTCACGACCCCCGGCGCGCGGCGCATGTACGCGGCGCGCTACCCGAATCTGCCGCCGGAGAAGTGGGCCGTCATCCCGAACGGCTATGACGAGCGCCCGTTCCACGACGCGGAGGCGAGCGCGCGGCCCGTTCGGGCGCCGGAATCGCCGACGACGCTCGTGCACAGCGGACTCCTCTATCCCTCCGAGCGGGACCCGCGGCCCTTCTTCGACGCCCTCGCCGCGCTGCGGCGCGCGGGAACCATCGCGCCGGCGACGCTGCAGGTCGTCCTTCGCGCGAGCGGCTTCGACGAGCCCTATCGCCCGATGCTGAAGGAGCGGGGCATCGAGGAGATCGTCCGGCTCGAGCCGCCGCTCGGCTATCGCGAGGCGCTCGCGGAACTCCTGGCGGCCGACGGCCTGCTTCTCTTCCAGGCCGCCAACTGCAACCATCAGATACCGGCGAAGCTCTACGAGTACCTCCGGGCACGGCGGCCGATCCTCGCGTTGACCGACGCGGCGGGCGACACCGCCCGCGTGCTCCTCGACGCCGGCGTCGACTCGGTCGTCCCGCTCGACTCCGAGCCGGCGATCGCCGAAGGGCTGACGCGATTCCTGGAAGACGTGCGGCGCGGCGCGGCGCCCGTGATCGCGCCGGACGCGGTCGAGCGCTATTCTCGCCGCGCGCGCGCGCGGGAGTTGGCCGCGCTGCTCGACTCCGTCGCCCGGACCTGACCGAGAGGGAACGATGCGCGATTACATCCTCCTGGCCATCATCCTCGCCGGGGTTCCGTTCGCCCTGACGCGGCCCTTCATCGGCGTCCTCTATTGGTCCTGGATCAGCTACATGAACCCCCACCGCCTCACGTGGGGCGTGGCGTACAACTTTCCCGCGGCCATGGTCATCGGCGGCGCCACGCTGCTCGGCCTCCTCTTCACGAAGGACCGCACGAAGCTCCCGCTCGAGCGGGAGACGATGCTCCTCATCACGCTGCTCATCCTCTACGTCGTGACGACGAGCTTCGCCCTCTTCCCGGCGGCCGCGTGGGCCCGTTTCGACCAGATCGCGAAGATCCTCCTCATGACGTTCGTGACCATGATGCTCATCACGAACCGCGATCGGCTCCGCACGTTCCTCCTCGTCATCGCGCTCTCGGTCGGCTTCTTCGGGGCCAAGGGCGGGATCTTCAGCATTCGAAGCGGCGGCGCGGATCGCATCTACGGCCCTCCGGGGTCGTTCCTCGAGGACAATAACGACCTCGCCCTGGCCATCGTCATGGTCCTGCCGCTCCTCTTCTACCTCGCCCGCGACGAGCGCCGCACCTGGGTCAAGTGGGGGCTCCGCGCGACGGGCCTCCTCTCGATCCTCGCCGTCCTCTTCACCTATTCGCGTGGCGGCTTCGTGGGCCTCGCCGCGATCTCCGGGTGGGGTCTCCTGAAGTCCAAGAAGAAGGCGCTCGGCATCATCGTCCTCGTGATCGCGCTCATCGGCGGCTCCTTCTTCCTGCCGGAGCAATGGCTGAACCGCATGCAGACCATCGGCGACACGAGCGACATGTCGGCGCTCGGGCGGATCAACGCCTGGATGTTCGCCTACAACCTCGCGACGACGCGCGTCTTCGGCGGCGGGTTCGACACCTTCTCGCCGACGCTCTTCCTACGTTACGCGCCGGACCCGACCGACTTCCACGCGGCGCATAGCATCTACTTCGAGATGCTCGGGGAGCAGGGCTTCCCGGGGCTCCTCCTCTTCCTCACGATCCTCGCCTCCGCGTTCCTCAGCCTGCAGGGGCTCGGTCGCCGCTATCGGAAGTGGCCGGGACTCCAATGGGCGGCAAGCTACGCCGACATGCTGCAGATCTCGCTCGTCGGCT
>DASTSZ010000126.1:0-7880 GCA_035760425.1 Candidatus Eiseniibacteriota bacterium
TCCTCCGCGGAACGAGTCGCGGGTCCGTTCCCGCGCTCTCCATGGAAGAGCATCGCGCGTTTGGCTAACGATCCGTAGCGGTGCGGTGGTGGATGCGCCTAGGTGCCCGAAGTCTCATGTCATCTTTGGCAGGTGACAAAAGTGGCGAATCTAGGCGATCGGGGTCGCCTCCGCCGCCGAGGCGGCATGCGCGGCCGCCGGAACCGGGGCCGCCGCGCCGTGCGACTCGACCTTTTCCGCCCCGGTGAAGCGGGCCAGGAGCGTGTAGACGACCGGCACGAGCACCATCGTGAGGAACGTCGAGACGGCCATGCCGCCGACCACGGCGATGCCGAGCGGGCGCCGCGCTTCCCCGCCCGCGCCGAGCCCGATGGCGATCGGAAGCACGCCGAAGATCGTGGCCAGGGAGGTCATGAGAATCGGCCGGAGCCGGATCTTCGACGCCTCGGCCACGGCGTCGGTGATCGAGAGCCCGCGCGCCCGCAGCTGGTTCGCGTACTCCACGATCAGAATCGAGTTTTTCGTCACGAGCCCGATGAGCATGATGAGCCCGATCTGGCTGTAGATGTTGAGGCTCTGGCGGAAGAGGAAGAGCGACACGAGCGCCCCCACGACCGCGAGCGGGACGGCGAGCAGAATCGTCAACGGATGGATGAACGATTCGAACTGCGCCGCGAGCACCAGGTAGATGAACACGAGCGCGAAGACGAAGAGCAGGTAGAGGCTCGTGCTCGAGTCCCGGAATTCGCGCGACTGGCCGGCCAGTTCGTGGCGAATGCCCGCCGGAAGGTCGTTCTTCGTGATCTGATCGAGCGCGTCGAGCGCCATCCCGAGGGGGAATCCCGGCGGGAGGTTGGCCGTGATCGTGGCCGACCGGACGCGGTTGTAGTGATTGAGCTCCTTCGGCGCCACCGTCTCCTGCACGTGCACGACGCTCGCCAGCTGCACGAGTCCGCCGCTGCCGCGGAGGTAGATCCCCTCGATCGCGTCGGGGGTCGAACGCCCCTGCGGCTTCACCTGCGCGATGACGTCGTACTGCTTCGTCCCCCGCTTGAACGTGGAGACGGCCCGGCCGCCGAGGAAGGTCTCGAGGGTCGTTCCGATGTCGGTCACGGAGACGCCGAGCTGCGCCGCGCGCTCGCGGTCGATCGAGATGTCGAGCTGCGGCTTGTTCAGCCGGAGATCGGTGTCGAGATTGATGAGATAGCCGAGCTTCCCCGCTTTTTGCATGAAGGCGCCGACGGCCGCCTGCAGCTCGTCGTACGACTCCGCCTGGAGCACGTATTCCACGGGCGAGGAGGAGAAGCTGCCGCCGAGGCTCGGCGGATTGATGACGAACGCCAGCACGCCCGGGATGCTGAAGAGCTGCGGGAAGAGTTCCTGCACGATCTGTTGCTGCGACTTCGCCCGCTCGTGCCGCGGCTTCAGATTCAAGAAGACGAAGCCGTTCGTGACGCGCCCCGGCCCGCCGAATCCGAGGCCCGTGGCGGTGAAGAGCCCCTGGCGTTCGGGCAGCGGCAGCAGGATCGATTCCACCTGGCGCATGTAGCGGTCGGTGTAGTCGAGCGTCGAGCCCTCGGGCGCGATGACGATGCCGAAGGCGACGCCGCGGTCTTCGGTCGGAACGAGCTCGCGCGGGAGGAGGAAGAACATGGCCACGATGACGACGGCGAGGAGACCCGCGCCCGCCAGCGAGAGGCCGCGGTGGCGGAGCGCCCCGCGGAGCGCCCGCTCGTACGAGCGGTTCATGCCGTCGAAGAACCGGTCGATCCCCTGCGAGAGGGCGTTGTGCTTCCGTCCCTGCTCGGACTGGAGCATGCGCGAGCAGAGCATCGGCGTCAGCGTCAGCGCCACGAAGCCCGAGAGGAGCACGGCCACGGCGACCGTGATGCCGAATTCGTTGAAGAGCCGCCCGACCGTGCCGGTGAGGAACGCGACGGGAACGAAGATCGCGACGAGCGCGATCGTCGTCGCGAGAATGGCGAAACCGATCTCCTGCGACCCGTCGAGGGAGGCCTGGCGGCGATCCTTCCCCATTTCCATGTGGCGGTAGACGTTTTCGAGCATGACGATGGCGTCGTCCACCACGAGCCCGATCGCCAGCACCATGGCCAAGAGAGTCAGGATGTTGATCGTGAAGCCGGCGAAGTAGGCGACGGCGAACGCGCCGACGATGGAGATCGGGATGGCGAGCGCCGGAATCAAGGTCGCGCGGGCGCTCTTCAGGAAGATCAAGATCACCAAGACCACCAGGATCATGGCGATGAAGATCGTCTCCGTGACCTGGTTGATCGATTCGCGGATGAAGTTCGAGGAGTCGTACGCGATGTCGAGCTTCATGCCGGCCGGAATCTGCGTGGCCAGCGAGGGGAGCGCCTTCGTCACGGCTTCGCAGACGTCGACCGTGCTCGCCTTCGATTGTTTCACGATGCCGAGCCCGACGGCTTCCTTGCCGTTCCAGCGGGCGGCCGTCCGTTCGTCCTCGGCGCCGACCGTGACCTCGGCCACGTCCGAGAGGCGGACCGTCTCGGTTCCCTGCTGCTTCACGATGATGTCGCCGAACTCCTCGGCCGTGACCAGGTCGCCACGGGTGCGGACGGAGAACTCGCGCTCCTTCCCCTCCACGCGGCCGGCGGGGATCTCGGCGTTCTCGAGCCGCACCGCCTGCTCCACGTCCTGCGTCGTCAGCCCGTGCGAGGCCATCCGCTGGGGATCGAGCCAGACGCGCATGGCGTAGCGCCGTTCGCCGCCGATGAAGACGCCGCCCACGCCCGGAAGCCTTTGGATCCGCTCCTTGAGGACGCGGTCCGCGACGTCGGAGAGTTCGAGCCCCGTGTGGTTCTCGCTGGAGAGCGCGACCCAGAGCACCGGCTGCGCGTTCGTGTCGACCTTCTCCACGATCGGGTCGTCCGCCTCGCGCGGAAGGGTGCCGCGGACGCGCGACACGCGGTCGCGCACGTCGTTCGTCGCGCCTTCGATGTTGCGCGTCAGTTCGAACTCGATCGTGATGACCGAGCCCTGCTCGCGGCTCGACGACGTGAGGGTCTTCACGCCTTCGAGCGTCGCCATTTCCTCTTCGAGGATGTCGGTGATTTCCGTCTCGATGACGCTCGGGCTCGCGCCGCGATAGAAAGTTGTGATCGAGACGATCGGCGGATCGATGTCGGGATACTCGCGCACCGGAAGCCGCGAGAACGCGATCACGCCGAAGAGGATGATCGCGAGGCTCAGCACCGTCGCGAAGACGGGGCGCTGGATCGAGAGTACGCTCAGCTTCATTTCTTCTCCCCGCCCTTGGCGGCCGGTTTGGCCTCCTTCGCCTCCGGCTTCGCGTCCTTCGCGCCGCCCGCGCCGGCGGCCGCGCCCGGCGCGCCCGCCGATCCGCCCGGCGCCGCGCCGGCGTCGGTCGGAATCACCTTGGCGCCCGGGAAGAGCTTCTGATGGCCCGCGGTCACGATGCGGGCGCCGTCCGTGAGCCCCTGCACCACCTCGACCACGTCGGCCTGCCGCGTGCCGAGCGTGAGCGCCGTGCGCTCCACGGTGCTGTCCGCCTTCACCACGTAGACGAAGGTCTGCCCGCCCTCGGAGAAGACGGCCTCGCTCGGAACCGCGAGCGCTTTCGCGCGCTCGCTCAGGACGACCGAGACGCTCGCCGACATGCCGGGCCGGAACTTCCCGCCCGGATTCCTCACGCGCGCGATGATCGCCGCCGCGCGGGTCGCCGGATCGAGCACGGGACTCACGACGTCGATGCGCCCGTGCAGCTCGTAGTTCGGATAGGCCGTCGTGGAGACGGAGACCTCGCGGCCCCGCTGGAGCGTGGCGAGATAGCGCTCCGGCGCCGAGAAAGTGACTTTGATCTCATGGAGCGAGGCGAGTTCCGTGATGGCGTCCCCCGCCCGCAGATACGCCCCCGCGCTCACGCGCTTCGCGCCCACCAGCCCCGCGAACGGCGCGGTGATGCGCGTCTTCCGGAGCCGCTCGCGCGCCAGTTGCACGTTCGCCTCCGCCACCTTGCGCGCCGCGTCGGCGTCGTCGAGGTCCTGCGGCGCGGCCGCCTTCTGATCGTAGAGCGACTTCACGCGGTCGTACGTGACCCGGCTCTGGTCGCGGAGCGCCTCCGCCCGCTTCAATTCCGCGCTCGCCGTCTCGTCGTCCATCTGCGCCAGGAGCGCGCCCTGGGCGACCGGCTGGCCCTCGCGAAACGGCAACGACTCGACGCTCGCGTCGATTTCTGTGACGACCGTGATCGCTTCGCCCGCCTCGATCGTGCCCACCGCCTCGAAGCGGTCGGCCACGTTCCGCGGAGAAACGACCGCCGTTTCCACCGGCATCGGCGGCATCGAGAAGCCGCCCTGCGCGCCCTTCTTGCAGCCGCCGGCGGCGAGGGTAACGGCGAGGAGCGCGACGAGGGTTCGCGCCGCGGCGCGGGCCCGGCGGGGAGACGGACGGGTCATGGTTGGGTCTTCTCCGTTGAAGGGGTGCCGTCGGCGCCGGGGCTCGACGTGAGCCAGCGAATCTCGGCGACGGCTTTGGCGGTGCGTACGAGCGCTTGGGAGAATCGCTGCTGCGAGGACGCGACGTCCGCTCCCAAGCGGACGAGATCGAACGACGTGGTCCGGCCGAGGCCGTATTCGAGGAGACCGATGCGAGCCTGCTCCAGCGCGGCGTCGACGCCCATGCGCGCCGCGTCGAGACGCTTCACGGAGTGCACGAGGTCGCGGTGCGCCGCGCGCACGCGCTCCTCGAGCGACCGGCGTGCCGCGAGGTAGCGCTGCTGCGACTGCTCGAGCGCGCCTTTCGCGCGCTCGTGCTCGCCCATGCCCTGCCGGAATCCGATCGGCACCGTGACGCGCGCGCCGAGGGTCCAGTTCGGGAACGTCCGGTCGACGGCGTCGGAAAGCGCGTCGCCGCGTCCTCCCGACATGTTCGTCCGGAGCGTATCGCCGCCGAAGACGATGTCGCGTCCCTGGCCGGCGAGTCCGACGCCGCCGATCGAGCCGAAGAGGTCGAGCTGCGGGAACGCGTTCCAGCGGGCCTGACGCGCGAGCGAGCGGGCCGCCTCGACGTCGCGCTCGGCGCCCGCCAGCGAGCGGTTCCGCGCCATCGCGCGGGCGACGACCGAGTCCTCGGGCTCCACGACGAATTCACGCGGCGGATTGTCGACCGGTCGGTAGCGGGACAGGTCGGCGCCGGGGCGGCGCCCCATGAGGGATCCGATTCGATCCGAGGTCTTGTCGTACTGCTCCTCCCGGTCGAGCACGGCCTGCTCCTGCTCCGAAAGGAAGACGCGCGCGTTCGCCACGACCGTCGGACCGACGATGCCCGCCCTGCCGCGCTTCTCGGCCTGGTCGAGGAAAGCCGCCGCGCGGTCGCGAAGCAGACGCTGCACCGCGAGATCGCGTTCGGCGGCGTAGAGATCCCAGTAGGTCTGCTCCACGACGGCGCGCGTGCGCTGCACGGCGTCTTCGTAGCGCGCGCGCGCCGCTTCATAGGCGCGGATCGACGCGCTCCGATCGCCCCACGCGCCGGGCCCGAAGCCCTTCAAGAGCGGCTGGCGGAATTCGAGCGCCGCGCCGGCGTCGTACTGCGGATTCACGCTGGAGAAGGAGGAGTTGGTCTCGAGTTTCGACGTCTGCACCGACGCCGTCAACTCGGTGCCGGTCGGAAGCGTGACGCGCGCGCCGCCCGAGGCGAGCACCGATTTGTTCCGGAGCACGCTCGCGCCGCTGAAGGGCGACGCGGTCGGGGAGTCGGTTTCGGTGCGCGAGATCTCCGCGAAGAGTTCGGGGTCGAACGCCCCCTTCTCCGAGCGCATGCCGCCGCGCGCCGCCATGAGCGCCCCGCGCGCCTCGCGAACGTCGGTCGCCTGATCGAGCGCCGCGGCCTCGGCCTCCGCCAGAGTGAGCGGCGCGCCGGTGATCTGCGAGAGGGCGATCGTCAGCGCGCTGTCGGGGTTGGTGTCGAGCATGATGGAGCGGGTCGATTCGGGCAGGCCCGGTGTCGACTGCGCGCCGGCGAAGGAACCGAACGCGGCCGCGGAGAGCGCCGCCGCCGCTACGATGACCGCGGCGCGGCGCCGCGGGTGGTACGAAGATTTGGATCCTTGGGTCACGTCCCCTCCTCGCGGCCCGGGCCTCCCTACGGACGATCAGTCCGCTTCGGCCGGCACCACGGTAATTCGTACTCGCTCGGCGCGGCGCACGACGGTCACCTCGATCGGCTCGCCCACGGCGTCACCGCCGAGGTAGCGCTGCAGATCGTCGATGCCCCGCACGGGGCGCCCTCCGAACGATAGGAGCAAATCGCCTTCCTGCACGCCGGCGCGGGCCGCGGGTCCCCCGGGGATCACCCCGAAGACGCGTACGCCCGACGATTGATCGAGCCGGTGGTACCGGGCCAAGCGGCGCCCGAGCGGCACGGTCTGTCCGGAAATTCCGATCACGCTCCGGCGAACCCGCCCGGTGCGGATCAACTGCATGGCCACCCATTGAGCTGTATTCGCGGCGATGGCGAAGCAAATCCCTTGGGCCGGCAGAATGACGGCCGAGTTTACCCCGATTACCTCGCCTTGTGTGTTCACAAGTGGCCCCCCCGAATTCCCGGGGTTGAGGGCCGCGTCGGTCTGGATGACGTTGTCGATGAGGCGTCCGGTCTGGGCGCGCAAGGTCCTCCCCAGCGCGCTGATAACCCCGGCGGTTACCGTGGCTTCGAGCCCGTAGGGATTCCCCACCGCCACGACCAGTTGCCCCACCCGGACCTTCTGCGAATCGCCCAGTTGGGCGGGCGTGAGCTGAGGCGCCTGGATCCGGATCAGGGCAAGGTCGGTATCGGGGTCGTCGCCGATCAGGTCGGCCACGGCCCGATGGCCGTCGGACGTGATCGCCTCGATCTTCGTCGCGCCGTGGACGACGTGGCTGTTCGTGACGATGAAACCGTCGTGCGTGAGGATGAACCCCGATCCGCTCGAGGACTCCGGGCCGTCGCCCGCCCCGCGAGGGCGGCGCCCGCCGCGGCCCGCGGGCCGCTCGACGTGGATCCAGACGACCGACGGCGCCACGCGATCCACGGCGCCCGTGACCGCGCGCGAGTAGGCGTCGAGGAGGCGGAGGTCGTCGGCGCCCCCATCGGCGGCGGCGCCGGAATCGTCGCGGTCGGGTTCCGTTCGCGAGAGCATTCCCTTGAGATGCCGTTGCGGCTTCAAGGGATGCAGCGACGCGCGGGCGGGACGAGTGGCCCCTGGATGCCGCCCGCGCCTCCCTATATAGTCTCGTCGCCATGAACGAAACGACGCGCCGACCCGACCCCACCTTTCCTTCCGACGAATGGGAGCGCCGCGATTTCACGCTCGAACTCCCCGGCCGCGGAAGAGTCGTCGGGTTGGAGTGGAATCCGGGCGGCCACGCGGGACGCGTGGCGATCCTCCACGGCCTCGGCGAGCACGCCCGCCGGTACGGGCGCGCGGTCGCCGCGCTGGCCGGCCAAGGATTCGCCGTCGAGGCGCTCGATCTGCCGGGCCACGGCGAGTCCTACGGACCGAGGGGACACGTCGAGTCGTGGGGCGACTATCGCGACGCGATGGAGGCGTGGTGGGCCCGCCGACGCGATGCCGGCGACGCGCCGACGGCGATCGTCGGCCACAGCCTCGGTTCGCTCGTGGCCCTCGACTTCGCGCTCCGCCATCCCGAACAGGTCCGCGCCATCGTGCTGTCGGCGCCGCCGTTCGAGGTCGTCCTCCGCGCGACGATGCTGAAGGTTCGGCTCGCGCAGCTCATCGTGCGCGTCTGGCCCGGATTCTCCCAACAGACGACGATCCTTCCGTCCATGCTCTCCCACGATCCCGACGTGGTCCGCGCGCACAACGAGGATCCCCTCATCCA
>DASTSZ010000127.1:0-10940 GCA_035760425.1 Candidatus Eiseniibacteriota bacterium
CGTGATCGCGATCGGGCTCGACCCCCTGCGCATCCTCGTCCTGAGCCAGGTCTGCCTCAGTTTTTCCCTCCCCTTCGCGATCGGGCCTTTGGTTTGGCTGACGAGCCGCCGAAAGGTGATGGGAGAACAGGTGAACCGGCGCGCCACGACGCTCTTGGCGGTGGCCGTGACGGTCGTGATCGTGGCCCTGAACGGCCTCCTTCTTTACCAAGTCTTCGGGGGATCGTTCTGAGGCCCGGTGGCGTAGAATCCGGGGGCGTCGGACCGAAACCTCCCCGCCGCGGCGGGGTACGGAAGACCATGGGGAGCTCTCGCGCATGATCCGTCGATTCTGCATCGCCATCCTGGCCCTCGTTGCGCTCGGCACGACGGGCGCCGTCCCGGCGCGCGCCGACGGCGAGGAGGCGCTCTTCCGCGAGGCGGTCGTCGAGGGTCCGACGGACCTCGTCTGGCGCCTGCTTACGACGAAGAAAGGGATGCAGGCCTGGCTCGCGCCGCAGGCCGACGTCGACTGGCGCGTGGGCGGCCTCATCCGCACGCACCACGACGCCGCCGGAAGGATCGGCGACGCGCAGACCACGGTGAGCCGCGTCCTCTCGCTCGACGCCGGCCGGCGCTTCAGCGTGAAACTCGAGCACGCCCCCGAGGGCTATCCCTTCGCGCAGTTCGTCGAGGGGACCTGGTACGACGTGGCGCTCGACGCCCTGCCGGGCGGCCGGACGCGCATTCGTTTCGTGGGGCACGGGCTCGGCGAAGGATGGGCGCGCTACGCCACGGCGCCGATGTTCCAGCAGGGCGCCGATCTCGCCTTCGGGCAGTTGAAGAAGGCGCTCGCGTCGCAGGTGGAGGCGAGCGCGAAGCCGGCCCCGTCGCCGGCGAAGAAGAGCGAACCCCGGAAGCCCGCCCCGAAGCGCGCCGGCTAGTCCCCCGCCGCGACCCCGCGGCCGGCCGTTGTTGTAGAATCCCCCGCGACAGAACCCGACCGTCTTCATCGCCACGATCCGGAGGCCTCTTGCGCATCGGCACGCCCCTCTCCCCCGGCGCCACGAAAGTGATGCTCCTGGGCGCGGGAGAACTCGGCAAGGAAGTCATCCTCGCGTTCCAGCGCCTCGGCGTAGAGGTCATCGCTGTCGACCGCTACGCGAACGCCCCCGGTCACCAGGTGGCGCACCGCGCGCACGTCGTCGACATGACCGACGCCGCCGCCGTCCGCGCCGTCGTCGAGGCCGAGAAGCCCCACTTCGTCGTGCCCGAGATCGAGGCGATCGCGACCGAGGAACTCGGCCGCATCGAAGCGGACGGCCTCGCCACCGTTATCCCCACCGCGCGCGCCACGCAACTGACGATGAACCGCGAAGGGATCCGCCGCCTCGCCGCCGAGGAGTTGAAGCTCCCGACATCCCGCTACGCCTTCGCGGAAGGCGCGCGCGAGTTGAAGAACGCCACCGACGTGCTCGGATTCCCGTGCGTCGTGAAGCCGGTCATGTCCTCGTCCGGGAAGGGACAGTCGGTCGTCCGCGGCCCGAAGGACATCGACGCCGCGTGGGGCTACGCCATGAGCTCGGGCCGCGTGAAGAAGACGCGCGTGATCGTGGAGGAGATGATCGACTTCGAGTACGAGATCACGCTCCTCACGGTCCGTTCGGTCGGGCCCGACGGCGCGGCCCTGACCTCCTTCTGCGATCCGGTCGGGCACCTGCAGGTGAAGGGCGACTACGTGGAGAGCTGGCAGCCGCAGCCGATGTCGACCGCGGCGCTGGATCGCGCGCGCGACATCGCGCGGCGCGTGACCGACTCCCTCGGCGGGCGCGGGATCTTCGGCGTGGAACTCTTCGTGAAGGGCGACTTCGTCTGGTTCAGCGAGGTGAGCCCACGGCCGCACGACACCGGCATGGTCACGATGATCACGCAGGTGCAGAGCGAATTCGAACTCCACGCGCGGGCGATTCTCGGGCTCCCGGTGAGCACGGAGTTGCGGACGCCGGGCGCGAGCGCGGTGATCTACGGCGGCATGGATGCCGTGGGGATCTCGTTCGACGGGGTGGACGAGGCGCTCCGCGTGCCGCGGACCGATCTCCGATTGTTCGGGAAGCCCGAAGCGTTCGAGCGCAGGCGCATGGGCGTGGCGCTGGCCTGGGGCGGAGATGTCGAGGACGCGCGAGCGCGGGCGAAGCGCTGCGCGGCGTTGGTGAAGCCGGTCTCCGAGTAGTCCCTCGACCGAAACGACGAAGCCCCCGGCCGAAGCCGAGGGCTCGTCGCGCTACCGGATCGATTCGTCCCGCCTCAACCCCCAGCCGCCTGCTGCCGCGCCTTCTCGACCATCGTCTCGTTCGCGTAGATCGCGACCTCGACCCGGCGGTTCTTCGCCCGGCCGTCGTCGGTCGTGTTCGCCGCGACGGGCTCGCGTTCGCCGAGGCCGACCGTCTTGATCGTCCGCGTCACGCCCTGATTCGCGAGATAGCGGGCGGCCGCGGCGGCGCGCTTCTCGGAGAGCGTCTGGTTGTACGAGTCGCTCCCCACGTCGTCGGTGTGCCCGGCGATGAGGAGGTTCGAGTCGGAGTACTTCGTGAGGCTCGCCGCCAACTGGTTGAGATTGGACTGCGCGGCGCCCTTGATGACGTCGGAGTCGAAGTCGAAGAGGAGTCCCGAGTCGAACGTGACCTGGATCCCTTCGCCGACGCGCTCGACCGTCGCGCCCGGAATGCTCTGAAGCTCCTGCGCCTGCTTGTCCATCTGGTGGCCGATGATCGCGCCCGCCGCGCCGCCGATGACGGCGCCGATGATCGCGCCCTTCGCCGTCGAGCCGTTGTTGTTGCCGATCACGCCGCCGGCCACGCCGCCCGCCGCCGCGCCGATGATCGCGCCCTGCTCCGATTTGCTAAGCGACGAGCACCCCGTCGCGGCGCCGGCCACGAGGAGAGCGATCGCCGTCATTCGTACCGCGTGTTTCGAGTGCATCTTCATAGGTACCTCCTCTTCGTGAATTCGTTCCGACACTTTGCTGACCAAACGAATTCTACCGCGAGTGCACGAGCGATGCCACGTTCGCGACGCATTCGGAGCGCGCCGAAATACGATTGTAAGTTCTGCCCCATCGCGGTCGCTCATGTGCCCAAAGGTACACGAGAGGCGGCTCCATTCCGCATCATGGCTCCCCGCGTGGCGCTCCGAAGCGCGTCGCCAACCTGCATGCGTGCTTGACGTTTCCTCGACCGGGAAGATTTGCCCGGCGAGAGTGGCACAGCCCTTGATGATCCTCTCTCCCGGGCGCCGACCGGCCGCGCGGAGAGCTCCTCCCCCACGCCACGCAGCGCGTGGTCGACCACCGGCGCCCGCTCTGAACTCACGAGCACGCGAGGGAACGATCACATACCCGAATGTAGGAGGTGCGAGATGAAGTCCCTCATGAAACTGAATGGAAACGGATCGCGATGGACCCGACGTTGCGTCGCGGGCGCCGTGATCGCGATCGGCGTGGCGAGCCTCTCGGCGAGCGCGCCGCCGGCGCGGGCGGGCGAAATCGTCCCGTCGGTCGGCTACAGCAAGGGCGTCGACAGCGACGAGGCGAAGTCGAACCTGGGCCTCGCCATCCGCGGCAATTTGGCCGGGCCCGCGGTGCAGGCCGAACTCGGCACGAGCTACCGGAGCGAGGAGCGATTCGGCGGCGATCTGAAGTTGCGGATGGTGCCGGTCACCGCGTCGATCCTCGTGCGGCCCGTTCCGATGCTCCACGCCGACGTAGGCGCGGGCTGGTACTTCACGAAGTTCGACTACAACGACGCGCTCTTGATCGACGACGAGACGAGCCAGGACTTCGGCGTCCACTTGGGCGGCGGACTCCAGGTGCCGGTCGCGCCGCGCGCGGCGCTCGACCTGACGGGCCGATACGTCTTCATGCAGGACCAGGAGAGCAAGTTGGTTCCGGCGACGTTCGATCCGGACTTCTGGAATATGTCGCTCGGACTGGCGTTCAAATTCTAGGGGCCATTCCCCTGGAGCGCCGCTCCGCGCAGGGCGCCGCGCCGGCCACAAACGTCAAGACCCCCGAATCGCTTCGGAGGTCTCGCGTGGCGCCGGTTCCGAGGGCGGACACGAAGTTCCATCCACTCGGAGGCGGCGGCGCCTCATCCAAGGCTCGCGGCCGGTTCGAAGCCGGCCGCGAGCCGATTCATTCGGTACTAGTCTACTCCATGCCGCCCATTCCACCCATGCCGCCCATGCCGCCCGGCATCGGAGGATTCTTCTCCTCCTCGGGCCGATCGGTGATGAGGGCTTCGGTGGTGAGAAGGAGGGCCGCGATGCTCGCCGCGTGCTGCAGCGCCGAGCGCGTCACCTTCGTGGGATCGACGATGCCGGCCTGGACGAGATCGATGTACTCGCCCGTCGCGGCGTTGTAGCCGACGGGGCCCTTCTGGGCCTTGATCTTCTCGACGACGACCGAGCCTTCCGCGCCCGCGTTCGCCGCGATGGTGCGGGCCGGCGCTTCGAGCGCCGCGGCGACCAGGTTGACGCCCGCCTGCTCGTCCCCCTTCGCCTCGGTCTTCAGCGCCGCCGCCTGCGCGCGGAGAAGCGCCACGCCGCCGCCGGGGACGATTCCCTCTTCGACCGCCGACTTCGTGGCGGCCAGGGCGTCTTCGACGCGGGCCTTCTTCTCCTTCATCTCGATCTCGGTCGCGGCGCCGACGTGAATGACGGCCACGCCGCCCGAGATCTTCGCCAGGCGCTCCTGGAGCTTCTCCTTGTCGTAGTCCGACGTGGAGTCGTCGATCTCGCGCTTGATCTGGTCGACGCGGGCCTTGATGTCGGCCTTCTTGCCCGCGCCCTCGATGATCGTGGTGCTCTCCTTCTCGATGACGATCCGCTTCGCCTTCCCGAGATCGCTCAGGACGGCGTTTTCGAGCTTGAGGCCCGCTTCCTCGGTGAGGAGGCGTCCGCCGGTGATGATGGCGATGTCCTCGAGCATGGCGCGGCGGCGATCGCCGAAGCCCGGCGCCTTCACGGCGGCCACGTTCAGGATCCCGCGCAGCTTGTTGACGACGAGCGTCGCCAGGGCCTCGCCCTCCATGTCCTCGGAGATGAGGAGGAGCGGCTTGCCCGTCTGCGCCACCTTCTCGAGCACCGGGAGGATGTCCTTGATGGCGGCGATGCGCTTGTCGTGGATCAGGATGAGGGCGTCCTCGATGACCGCTTCCATCCGCTCCGGATCGGTGACGAAGTAGGGCGAGAGATAGCCGCGGTCGAACTCCATCCCTTCGACGACT
Source organism: Candidatus Eiseniibacteriota bacterium (assembly GCA_035760425.1). GTDB lineage: Bacteria > Eisenbacteria > RBG-16-71-46 > SZUA-252 > SZUA-252 > SZUA-252. The sequence goes on from DASTSZ010000127.1 coordinate 5,262, forward strand.
TCGAGGGAGGTGTCGAGGCCCTTCGCCTCTTCGACGGTGATGACGCCGTCCTTGCCGACCTTCTCCATCGCGTCGGCGATCAGCTTGCCGATCTCCGGATCATTGTTCGCCGAGATGGTCGCGACCTGCGCGATCTCGGTCGGGGTCTTGATCGCCTTCGACTGGCGCTTCAAGTCGGCGACGATGGCGCCGACCGCGCGGTCGATGCCGCGCTTGAGCGACATCGGATTCGCTCCCGCGGCCACGTGGCGGAGGCCCTCGCGGACGATCGACTGCGTGAGAACGGTCGCGGTGGTGGTGCCGTCGCCCGAGATGTCCTGCGTCTTCGTGGCGACTTCCTTCACCAGCTGCGCACCCATGTTTTCGTAGGGATTCTCGAGCTCGATTTCCTTCGCGATGGTCACGCCGTCGTTCGTGACGGTCGGCGCGCCGAACTTCTTGTCGAGGACGACGTTTCGGCCCTTGGGTCCGAGCGTGACCTTGACGGTGTTCGCCAGCTTGTCCACGCCGCGCTGGAGCGCCTCGCGCGCGGCGGCGTCGAATAGAAGCTGCTTCGCCATCGGTGCGTCTACCTCCTTCAGGGGATTCGCGCGGCGCCGCTTCGGGCCCGCGTTGGCACTAATTAGGTGAGAGTGCTAACGGACGTAGCGTACCGAATGGGGTCCCGGGGCGCAACCCCGAAGTGGGCGGCGCGGGGTACGGGCTTACTTCTTATTGGGCTTCGACTTAGCGCCGCGGCCGCCGGCCCGCGCGCGCTGCCGCGCGTGGAGCGCCAGGAGCCCGTGGAGCGTGAGATCGAGGTCGACGAGGTCGATCGTCGTGGAGTGCGCCGCGATCGCCGACGCGAGGCCGCCGGTGGCGATCACGATCGGACGGATTCGCTCCTCCTTCGCGATCAGGCGGACGATCGAGTCGACCTGACCCACCGCGCCGTAGAAGACGCCCGATTGGAGACTCTCCTCCGTGGTGCGGCCGACGACGCGCGCGGGCGGCTTCAGCTCGAACGCGCCGAGGCGCGCGGCGCGGCGGATCAACTGCTCCGCGCCGGTCATGACGCCCGGCACGATGACGCCGCCGCGGTAGCGCCGCCCGGTCAGGAGGACGTCGAACGTGGTGGCGGTGCCGAAGTCGACGACGATGGCGGGCGCCTTGTAGCGCTCGAACGCGCCGACGGCGTTCGCGATCCGGTCGGCGCCCACGGCCGTCGGATCGTGGTACTCGATGGCGAGCCCGTGCGCGCTCCGGGCGCCGACTTCGAGAGGCGCCTTCCCGGTGACGGCGCGCGCCGCCTCCGCGTAGAGCGGCGTCTGCGGCGGCACGACCGAGGCCAGCACGACGCCTTCGAAGCGCTTCGACTTCGCCTCCGGAAAGACCTGCTTCAGGAGGAGCGCCACCTCGTCCGGCGTGCGGCGCGTCTCGCTGCTCACGCGGAAAGAACGGACGAGCCGCTTCCCCCGGAAGAGGCCGAGAGTGACGTCGGTGTTGCCGATGTCGATCGCGAGGATCATGCGCGGCCTCCCGGGGCTAGCCCCAGACGGTGGGTTCGTCGGCGCGCCGTCCGCGCACGCGCCAGAGCACCCACGCCATCAGAACGGAGATGAAATAGAGAACGATGAGGGGCGCCGCGAGAATGAGCATCGACGGCCCGTCGCCCGGCGTCACGACCGCGGCGCCGAGCGCGATGAAGAAGATCGCGTGCCGCCAGCCGCGCGCCAGGAGTCGCGGCGAGACCATCCCGAACCAGGCGGCGAGGCAGATGATGAGGGGCATCTGGAAGAGGAGCCCGCAGCCGGCCGCCAGTTTCACGGTGAAGTCGAGAAGCGAGGTCACGGAGACGCGCGCCTCCATCTGCGGCGTGGCGAAGGAGCGGAGCATGTTCACCATCGCGGGCAGAAGGAGTTCGAGCGCGAAGAAGACGCCGCTGTAGAGGAGGACCGCCGACGCGACCATCCACGGGATGGCGAAGTGCCGCTCGGTCTTCTTCAGCCCCGGCGCGACGAACCACCAGGCTTCGAGGAAGACGTAGGGCACCGCCACGAGGCCGCCGGTCCAGAGCGCCACCTGCATGCGCGCCGAGAAGGCTTCCCCCGGCGTGAGGGCGAGCGCGCGCTCGCCGTGGAGGAGATAGGAGATGAGGGCGTCGAGCAGGCGGTCGGAGAAGGCCCATGCCACGCCGACGAGGATGACCGCGACGACGGCCGCCCGGCCCAGCGACCGGCGCAGTTCGTCGAGATGGTCGAGGAACGACATCGCCCGGTCCTTGGCGGTCGCGGCGGCGGCCGCGGCCGCCTCGATCCCAGGACCCGGGCCTTCGTCGTCTACTTCAACAGCGCTCGTAGCTCCTCCAGGAATTGATTCAGGTCCTTGAAGTGGCGGTAGACGGACGCGAAGCGAACGTAGGCGACCTCATCCAGCTGGTGGAGCGCCGACATGACGCGCTCGCCCACCTCGCTCGACGCGACCTCCTCGTTTCCCTGCCGGAGGAGATCGGCCTCCAGTTGGTCGACGATGGCATGGAGCTTCTCGGCCGGGATCGGCCGCTTCTCGCAGGCGCGCAGGAGCCCGTTCAGGATCTTCTCGCGGCTGAAGGGCTCGCGCCGGCCGTCCTTCTTGATGACGAGGAGCGGCGTCATCTCCACCGTCTCGTACGTCGTGAAGCGCCGCTGGCACTTCAGGCACTCGCGGCGCCGGCGGATCGCCTGCCCCTCCTTGGCGGAGCGGGAGTCGATCACCTTGTCCTCGAGATGCCCGCACGACGGACACTTCATCGGCTATCGGCCTTCCGGTTCGACCGGGATCTCCCCGGCGACGAGCGTGAGCACGATCCCGTCGGCGTCGCGCACGATGATGGCGCCGGTCTCGGTGTATCCCTCGACCGTCCCCTCCACGCGGTGCGTGCCGGAGGCGACGACGACCGGCGAGCCGGGACGCGGGAGCCGCGAGCGCACGGCGTTCCAGAGCCCCGAGAGATCTCCGGCGCGCGCGCGCGCCAAGTAGGGTTCGAAGCGCGAGAGCACTTCCCGTAGCAACTGATCGACGTCGAGCGCGCGCCCGTCCGCCGCGATTCGAAGCGACGTGGCGATGTTCTGGATCTCCGCCGGCCACGCCTCCGCCGTCTGATTCACGTTCACGCCGAAGCCGACGACGAGGGGCGTCCCCGCCGGCGCGCCTTGTCCCACGCGCGTCTCCGCCAGGATGCCGCAGACCTTCCGCCCGCGGTGGAGCACGTCGTTCGGCCACTTCACGTCGAAGCGCTCGCCCGGCACGAGCCGTTCGGCCGCCTCCGCCACGGCGCACGCCATGGCCATCGCCAGTTGCGGGTAGCGCGCGAGCGGAACGGTCGGGCGCAGGAGAAGCGACGCGAGGAGCGAATCGCCCGGGGCGTCCCACCAGCCGCGCCCTTGGCGGCCGCGGCCGGCGCTCTGATGCTTCGTGATGACGAGCAGTCCCTCCGGCGCGCCATCGGCGGCGCGACGGAAGACCTCGTCGTTGGTCGACGGGAGCGACTCGTGCCGCTCCGCCGGAATGCCGAGGAACATGATCGGTAGTTTCACCTCCACCCTAGTCACCCTTCACGACCTCCGCGCCGACGGCGTCCAACATGAGGGACAGATCGATGGCCGGCGCCGAATGCGTGAGCGCGCCGACCGACAGGAACGAGACGCCCGGAAGGGCGAACTCGCGTACGTTCGAGAGCTTGAGGCCGCCCGAGACCTCGATGACCGGGGCCTTCTTCCCGCGCCGGCCCGCGCCGAGGCGCTTGAGCGCGCGGGCGAGCCCCGGGGGCGTGAAATTGTCGAGCAGGATGCGGTCGACGTCGAGCGCCGCCGCCTCCTCGGCTTCTTCCTCGGTCCGCGCCTCGACGACGATCGGGAGGCCGCTCTCCGCCGCGCGGGCGCGCTTCACCGCTTCGGTGAGGCTCCCCGCCACGCGGATGTGGTTCTCCTTGATCATGATCGTGTCGAAGAGCCCGTAGCGATGATTCACCGCGCCGCCCGCCATGACCGCGAACTTCTCGAGCAGCCGGTGCCCCGGGGTCGTCTTCCGGGTGTCGAGGATCGTCACGCCGGTCCCCTCCACCGCGCGGACGAACGCGCGCGCCTGCGTGGCCACGCCCGAGAGCCGCTGGAGGAAGTTGAGCGCCACGCGCTCCGCGCTCAGCACGGCCCGCGCCTTCGCGCGGATGACGCAGAGGCAGGTCCCCTTCGTGAACGCGGCGCCGTCCTCCAGGTGCCAGCGGATCTCGGCCGCCGGGTCGAGTTCGCGAAACGCGAGCCCCGCGACCGGACCTCCGGCCAGGACGCCGTCGACGCGCGCCTCGATATGCGCGAGCGCCGGGAGATCAGGATCGACGATGGCTTCCGTCGTCGCGTCCCCGCCCCCGAGATCCTCGGTCAGGGCGAGCCGGACGAGCGGGAGCGCGATCGCTTCGAGGCGCACCCGGAATCTCCTTTCCCGCCTTCAGGCGGAGTTCATCCAACCGGTCGCGGAAGACGGCCGCGACTTCGAACTCCTCGCGCGCGGCGGCCTCCAGCATTTCCCGTTCGAGATAGTCGATCAGGGCGTCGGGCGAGAGATTCGCGACCGACGCCGGCAACAGTTCGTCCACGCCCATCGGCGCGCTGGCGTCGGCGACCGAGGTCGAGAGCATCACTTCCTCGATCGACTTCACGATCGTCGTCGGCGTGATGCCGTGCTCCTCGTTGTAGCGCTCCTGGACCACGCGGCGGCGGTTCATCTCGCTGATGGCGCGCTGCATGCCGCCCGTCATCCGGTCGGCGTAGAGGATGACCTGCCCGCGCACGTGGCGCGCGGCGCGCCCCGCCGTCTGGATGAGGGACGTCTCCGAGCGGAGGAATCCCTCCTTGTCGGCGTCGAGGATCGCCACGAGCGACACTTCGGGGAGATCGAGCCCCTCGCGCAGGAGATTGATCCCCACGAGGACGTCGACCTTCTGGAGCCGAAGCGCCCGGAGGATATCCATTCGCTCGATGGTGTCGATGTCGGAGTGGATATAGCGCACCTTCACGCCCGCCTGGAAGAGGTAGTCGGTCAGGTCCTCGGCCATCCGCTTCGTGAGGGTGGTGACGAGCGCCCGCTCGCCGACCTCGACCCGCTTCTTGATCTCCTCGAGGAGGTCGTCGATCTGCCCCTTCGTCGGCCGCACGGTGAGGCTCGGGTCGATGAGACCGGTGGGCCGGATGATCTGCTCCACGATGACGCCGCCGGACTGCTTCAGTTCGAAGTCCCCGGGCGTCGCCGAGACGTAGATCGTCTGGCCCATCATCTTGCTGAACTCGTCGAAGCGGAGCGGCCGGTTGTCGAGCGCCGACGGGAGCCGGAATCCGAAGTCGACCAGGGTCTGCTTGCGCGAGCGGTCACCCTCGTACATGCCGCCGAGCTGCGGGACGGTCTGGTGCGACTCGTCGACGTAGACCACGAAGTCGTCGGGGAAGTAGTCGAGCAGCGTGAACGGGTGCGAGCCCGGTGGCCGGCCCTCGAGGATCCGCGAGTAGTTCTCGATCCCGTTGCAGAAGCCGAGCTCCTTCAGCATCTCGAGGTCGTACTCGGTCCGCTGCCGCAGCCGGTGCGCCTCGAGCATCTTGCTCTCGCTCTCCAGCTCCTTCACGCGCTCGTTCAGCTCGTGCCGGATCTCGTCGACGGCGCGGTCGATCGTCG
>DASTSZ010000128.1:0-9112 GCA_035760425.1 Candidatus Eiseniibacteriota bacterium
GCGAGGCCCATCTGGAAGTTCCCCACCGCGTGGCGCTTCGCGTCCTCGAGTTCGGGCGCGCTCTCGTCGACCAGCTTGACGGCCGCGAGCGACCGGAACTGGCCCAGGAGCATTCGCACGGTCGTCTCCTCCGCCGGCGGATTCTCGGCGGTGACGGTCGCGATGAGAGGCGACTCGTCGATGGCATGGGCGACGTAGCATTGAATGTCGCGCACGACCACCGACTTCTCGCGCACGTACTTGGTGAACCAGCCGCGCGGATTCGTGAAGAGCGAGTTCACGACGTAGGTCGTGGGGATCTGAGGGCTCGAGGCCGGAGGGCCCTCGAACGCGAGCGAGACCGTGCAGTTTGGGCCTTCGCCGAGTTCCCACTTCTCCCGGAAGCCCTCGAAGGGAGCCTCCTTCGCCACGGGACCGGGCGCGAAAGGGCCGTCGCCGACCCCGCGGAAGGCTTCGGCCACCGCGGGTCCGACCTCGTCGGACTTCACGTCGCCGAAGACGGCGACCACGAGATTCGGCTTCACCACGAACGTCTTGTAGAACGCCGCGAGTTCGCCGAGCGGCAGATCGATCACGTTCATGCGCGATCCGACGAGCGGGAATCGGTAGCCGCTCGTCTCGTACTTCGTCGTGTAGATGAGCTGGCGGCGGCGCGCGTCGTCGTTCTCGAGCCACTGCGTCTGCTGGTCGAGCACGAACATCCGCGTCGCGTCGACCGTGACCGTGTCGATCTCCGGCTTCGCGAGCATGGCGCCGAGGCGGCCGAGGGATTCCTTCCAGCGGCCGGCGGGAACGGTGATCGAGTAGCCCCACATGTCGCGGTCCTGATACGGCGTGAACCGCCCGATCTCGACCAGCGAGAAGCGGTAGGAGCGTCCCCCGGCGGCGGGATCGGCCGAGGTCAACATCGTCTCGCGCAGGAGCCGCGTGATGCCGTTGTTCTTCGCGTTCTCGTAGCGGACGCTTCCCTCCAGGAAGACGGAGATGGTCGCGATCTCCGCGCCGTGGTCCTCGCTCGCGAGGACGCGAATGCCGTCGATCGTGCTCCGGGTCACGCGGCCGCGGCCGGCGTCGCGCGGCGCGGCCGGGATCGCGGCGAGCGGGGCGTCGACGCGGCGGCGGCGCTCGTCCGGCGTCGACACGGTCGCGAGCGGTCCGCCGGCGCTTCGATAAGCGGCCGAGGCCGTCGCCACCTTCTCGAGGACCTTCGATTCGAGATCCTTGTAGAGATCGAGGCTATCGACGTAGTTCCGCGGGGCCATCGCGATGATGACCGCCTGCTTCGGATCGAGATACTGGCGGGCCACGGCGACGAGGTCTTCCTTCTTGAGGGCGCGGAGCCGGGCGGAGTAGACCTCGTCGCTCCCCGGCTTCACCTGCATCGCGCTGTACGCGGTCACGCGTCCCAGGCCGGCGAGGTCGCCCTGCACGACGAGGTCGCGAGCGATCATCGCGTCCAGCGTGTGGCGGAACTCGTCCTCGTCGATCGGCGTGTAGCGGGCGCGCTCGACTTCCGAGAGCAGGAGCCCGATCGCGTCGGTGAGGTTCTCCGGCGCGGCGGCGATCGAGAGGGCCACCGTCCCGCCGTCGGCTTCGAACGAGCGCTGGGCGGACGCCCCTTGGAGATACGAGAACTCGCCGAGCCGCCGCTGGATGCGCGCGTCGGCGTAGTCGGCGAGAAGCGCGAAGAGGGCGTCGAGCGCGAGCGCGTCGGCCGTTCCCCAGGCCGGGGCCCGGAAGCCGATCGTCGCCGCGGCGCCGCCCGCGCCGTCGGGGTTGGTGAGACCGAGGATCTTCGTCGACGAGAGCGGCCGCTCCGACGCGCGGGACCGCGACGGCGCTCGCGCGGACGAGGCGGTCGAGAACGCGCCGTTCACCACCTGCGCGGCTTCCTCGGGATCGACGTCGCCAGCCACCACGACCAGGATGTTGTCGGCGGTGAACCACGCCTTGTGGAAGCGGGCGACGAGCGTCGAGGTCAGCGAGCCGATCTCGAGCTCGGGCACCGACGCGGGCGCGCCGAGCGCGTTCGCCGGATGGAGCGCGTCGCGGACCGGATTCATGGAGGCGAGGGCCGCGTGGCCGAGCGCGTTTCGCGACGCGGTCCGCGCGAGCGACTTCGCGTTCTCCACCGGCTTGGCGTCGAACGAGGGGTGGAGCACGATGTCGGCGAGCGTCTCGATCCCCTGCTTGAAGGAGCGCGCGGGCAGGTCCATCTCGTACAGGATCGATCCGTTGGCCACCTCGCTGCTGTAGCGCCCGCCCACCATGCTCGCGACCTGGTCGATCGACTCCTTCGTCCGGTTCGCGTTCCCCTCCCAGGGGAGGTGCGCGAGGACCGACGCGGCGCCTCGTTCGCTCCGGCCCTCGTCGCGCGTGCCGGCGCGAACCCAAACCTGGACGGCCACGGCCGGACGCGCACGATTCTCGCGCACGATTAGGGTCGTCTTGTTGGGGAGGGTGCGTACGAGCTGGGGGGCGGCGAAGGCGAACGAAGCGGCGCCGGCGACGGCGATCGCCGCGAGGGCGGCCGAGGCCAGGCGGATGACGTGGGGGCGCATGGGAATCGAATCCTCCGAGCTGTTCCGACGGGGCGAATCGCCCATCAAGCCTACTCCATTCCCCCGTAAAACGCGAACCCCGACGGGGTCGCCGCCGGGGTTCCGTTGTCGCCGCTGTCGCGGCGTCTACCTACGAGTCGATCTTGACGACGTTCGCCGCCTCTCGGGCGCGCCGCCCGACGACAGGATCGAACTCAACCGTTTCGCCTTCGTGCAGGGTGCGGAATCCATCGGCCTGAATCGCCGAGTGGTGCACGAAGAACTCCTCGCCCGAATCCACCTGGATGAAGCCGTATCCTTTGGCCTCGCTGAACCACTTCACCGATCCGCGTGACTTCAACGGCGGTACTCCTCCTTTCGGATGGAAGGGTCCTTAGGGTGTCGATTGGCGTGGAGGGGTGGTTCCGGCTTACCCCCTTCCAGACTTCGAAGACTGGAAGCAGTCGCGGCAATAGACCGGCTTGCCGGCCGTCGGTCGGAACGGAACCTGCGTCGGCGTGCCGCACGACGAGCAGATCGCATCGTGGAATTCGCGCGGTCCGGAGCTCATGCTGCCACCGCGATCACCGCCGCCCATGCCGCCCCCGCCGCCGCCCGACATCTTCTTCGAATCACGGCAACGACGGCACCGCGTGGGCTCGTGCTGGAATCCACGTTCGCGGTAGAACGCCTGCTCTCCCGCCGTGAACACGAATTCCTCGCCGCAGTCGCGGCATTTGATTACCTTGTCGACATCAGCCATGAAGCCTCCGGGACGCTCTCGCCACGAAAAATGACACGGCCCCCGACGGGCAAGAATCGACGGGGGCGCGATGGGGTAGCAACCGAGAGGAGTGGGGGAGCGTTACGGAGATGAGAGCGTTCGGGGCGAAAGATCACTGCATTCCACTCGTTGCTGCCTGGACTCCTGGGCACGGGATCCTGAAGCACCCTAAGCAAACGGTAACAATAGCGATGAAAGGCAGTTGTGTCAAGCGATTTCGTAGGGTTTTCGGCATGAGGACGGCCTTTTTCGGGGCGGCGACCGGACTTTTTTGCCTCCTCCTGGGGGGCGCCCCGGCCGGCTGTTCGGCCGGCCGCCCGGCGAGCGCGGCGGCGGTCGAATCCCTGGTCGTTCTCCACACGAACGACGTCCATTCCCACCTCGAGCCCTTCGAAGCCAAGAGCGGGGAGCGGGTCGGGGGCGTCGCCGCGCGCGACGCGCTCATCCGGCGCCAGCGGGCGTTGGGCGGGCGCGTCCTGCTCCTCGACGGCGGCGACTTGGTGCAAGGGACGCCCTACTACAACCGGTTCCGCGGCGAGCCCGACCATCGGCTCCTCGATCTCCTGGGCTACGACGCCATCGCGCTCGGGAATCACGACCTCGACGACGGGTTCGAAGCGTGGCGTGGGCGCGCCGCGGTCACGCGGACGCCGATCCTCAGCGCGAACGTCTTCACGACGTCGGTCGGCATCGCGGCCGGGGCGCCGCGCGGGGGCGTCCCGGCGGCCGTGACCCGGAACGCGAAGTGGGTCGGCGGCGGCAAGGTCGCCCCCGGCACCGAGCTGCATCTGCTCGCCGCGCCCTACGTCATCTTCGAGCGAGGCGGGCTCAGGATCGCGGTGCTGGGCCTCACCACGCCCTCCCTCGACCGCATCGTCGCGTCGCGGAAGAACCAAGGCGTGGCGGTCGGGAGCCCGGTGGCCGCCGCGAATTACTACGTGCCGAAGTTGCGACGCGAGGCCGACGTCGTCATCGCGCTCACGCATATCGGCGTCGATCAGGATCGGTGGCTCGTCGATCACGTGCCGGGCCTCGATCTGGTGATCGGAGGCCACAGCCACACGGCGCTCTTCCGGCCCATTCGCGAGAAGGCGGAAGGCGGACGCGGCACGCCGATCGCGCAGGCGGGCGCGTGGGGGCGCTACCTCGGGCGGACCACCCTTCGATGGAGCGGCGACCGGGCGCGCACCGTCGACGGAAGACTCCTCGAGATCCGTCCGGCCGAAGGCGAGACGCCCGAGGTCGAAGCGCTTCTCGCGGGCTACCGATCGCGCCTCGGAGAGGAATTCGATCGGGTCGTCTTCCGCACCGACAAGCGTGTCGAGTCGTCCGCGCTCGACGAGGGCGACGCGCCGCTCGGCAACTTCGTGTCGGACGTCCTGCGCGAGCGCGCGGACGCCGATCTCGCCGTCATGAACGCGGGCGGGATCCGCTCGCCCTTGCCGGCCGGCGACGTCCGCGTGCGCGACATCGTGACGATGCTCCCCTTCGACAACCGGATCGTCGTCGTCACCATGACGGGCGCCGAGGTGCAGCGACTGCTCGACCGCATCGCGCGTCACCTGGGGAAGAGCGGCTTCGGCCACGTCTCGGGCGCGTCGTACGTGATTCGGCGCGATCGCGCGACGGAGGTCCGCGTCTGGAAGCGCGGCGTCGCGAAGGGGGCCGGCGCGGCGTCGCATCGATCGCGCGACGGCGATCCGCTCGACGCGAACCGGCGCTATCGAGTCGCGACGATCGACTTTCTCTCGGACGGAGGCGACTACTTCGACGAACTGCGCGACGCCGCGACCAAGGAGAGGACCGAGATCCTTCTCTCCGATGCCGCGATCGAATTCCTCCGCAGTCACCCCGCGTATCGTTTCGGGAAGGACGGGCGGGTGCAGTGGCGCGGCACGGGCGAGGCGCTCCGCGACATGGGAATGCGCTGAGCGGGGGCGTTTCGCGCCGGCGGCGGAAGGCGCGGGCTAGCGCGCCGGCTCGAGCGCGGCGTCGACGCCGCCTAGATTCGGCGGCACGTCGAAGGGTCCGAGGTCCTGCGGCGTGAAGCCCGGCGCTTCGATCGCGAGCCGATAGACGCCGGGCGGTAGATTCGGAATCGTGTAGCTCCCCGCCGCGTCGGTTCGCGTCTCCCCCGCCGCCGGCGAATCGCCCGGCGCGGCCCACTCGCCCCGCGGGCCCTCCACGCGCTCCCACCTCACGCGCGCCCCGGCGACCGGCGCTCCCCCCGCGCGGTCGGTGACGCGTCCCTCGAGGAACGGATAGAAGATCGCGTCGCGCGCGTTCGGGATTCCCCAACCGTAGTCGTTCGCCGGCCGATCCGCGCGGTCGGCGCTCATGACGATCGCCTCGCGCACCGCCTCGGGTCCCCAGTCGGGATGCGCCTCGATCACGAGCGCCGCGAGGCCGGCGACCAGCGGCGTGGAATAGGACGTGCCGCTCCCGCGATGGTAGCGGTCGAGCGAACCCGCGCTCGCCACGAGGACGCCGGAACCGGGCGCCACCACGTCGGGCTTGATGCGTCCGTCGCCGGTCGGGCCGCGCGAGGAGAAACCGACGATCCGGCCCGCGAGCGACGTCGCGCCGACGGTCAGCGTGCCGGGCGCGTCGGCGGGCGCGCCGAGCGTGGATGGCTTCGGCCCTTGGTTGCCCGCGGAATTCAGAATGACGACGCCCCGCTCCCACGCGAGGTTCGCCATGCGCGTCGTGATCGCGCTTCGGCCGTCGAAGTCGGACGCGCGATACCAGCCGGTGTAGGAGAGCGACGTCGTGATGACGTCGGCCCCCATCGCCTCGGCCCACTCGAGCCCGGCGCACCAGAAGTCCTCCTCGATCGCGGTCTCGGAGCCGCTCTGTTCGGTCTTCGCGAGGACGAAGGCCGCGCGCGGGGCGGCGCCGATCATCGTTCCCGGGCTGTTCGCCGCGATGAGGCTCAGGACCTGCGTGCCGTGATTGTGCGAGCCGGGCGGATCGCGCGGAAGGCGCGAGCGATCGTCGGAGGGATCGTCGTCGCCCTGCACGAAGTCGCGCTGCCCGCGCACGTCGATGTCGCGGAAGGTCTCGTGCCGAAGCGTGAACCCGCTGTCGAGGACCCCGATGACCACCCCCTCGCCGTGATAGCCGAGCGCGTGCGCCTCGAGGATGCCGATCGGCGCGAGCTGCGGGTAGGAGGGGCCCGCCTCCGCCACGTCGCCGGGTTCCGCCGCGCCCGGGACGGCGCCGGCGGCGCCCGCCGGCGGGTCCGCGGCGCCGGCGTCGGCCTCGAGCGTCGCCACCGGCCGCGCCTCGCGCACGAAGGGGAGCGCGCGAATCGCCGCGAGCGACACGGGATCGGCGTCCACGCTCACGGCGTTCAGCCATCGGGAGACGGCGCGAACGCGGCCGCCCGCGGCGCGGATCGCGTCGAGTTCATGCGCCGTGGGCTCACGATCCGAGGACGCCGGGTCCGATGCGGACGCGGGGCGCCCGAGCGCCTCGCGTTCGCGGCGCGCCTTCTCCCGTCGGGCGAGCGCGCGCGGCGTGGGAAGGAGTCCGGTGGTCGGGCCGGGCGATTGATCGCCGAGGAATAGCCAGACGGGCGAGGGATCGGTGGCGGGGGTGGCGGCGGCTGCGGTGATGGCGACGGCGTGGCCGTCCGGCGCGACTGCGGCCTCGGCACGGCCGGCCGCGCTCATGAATCGCAGCGTCGCGATCAGAAACCCCGCGGCGACGATCCGGACCACCCGCGCCACCTAGTACGTGTAGCGGACCGTGTAGCTGAGCGTGCGCTCGCCGCGCGCCGGGACCTTCACGTCGAACTCGATCGACTCCGCCGACTTCTTTCGGAAGTCGCTCGACTTCTGCGTGATCTCCCACGCGCCGTAGAGCGTCTCGGCCACCGTGACGGTCGCTTCGGACGCGCCCGCGTTTCGAAGCCGGATCGTGAACTGATCCTCGGTGACGTTTCGCGCGACGCGCGTGTGCGCGGCGCGGGTTCGCTCGCCGGTGATGTCGAACGCGATGCCGCAGTAGAGCCGGACGATCTCGCCGGCCGGCGTGTGGTCGATCCGGTCCTCGCCGATCCACGCCATCGCGCCGCCCGGTCCCGACGGATCGACGCCGAAGACGCGCACGCGTCCCGCGGGGAGGGGCGCGCCGAGCCCGCTCGCCTTGTCGTTCGAGAAGACGACTTCGGCCCTCACCTTCGCGCCGTCCTTGGCGCCGTCGTAGCGATAGGCGCGCGTGGCCGCGATCTTCGGCGCGCGGACGATCGGCACTTGAATCGAGCCGTACGCCGGCAGGTCGACCGGTTCGTCGACCCGATAGAGGTGGTAGGCGAAGAGGCCGTTCGGGCGGGGCGCCTCCTCGCCGGCGCGCTCGCCGAATTCGGATTGCGCCGCGTCGGTCCCGCCGCCCGCGCGGTGCAACTCCCCTGCCACCAACGAGACGCGAGCGCCCGGATAGGCGGCTCCCGACCGGTTCGCGATGGCCGCCCACCCGGAGAGCGAGAGGGCCGTCTCGCCCCGTTCCAACGTCGCGGTGTATTCGGTCGTCCAACCGAGAGCGCGCGTCATGTAGGAGAGCAGCGCGCTTCGCTCCCCCGCCTTCTCGGCGCTCACGCGCCAGCGAAGCGAGGGGCGCGTGGCGAGCGAAGGCGTCCCGCGGCGCGCCGGGAACTCGATCTCCTGGAGCTGCCCGCGCTTGATCATGAGGAGCACGTCGGTGGAGTCGCGGCGGCGGATGAAGAGATCGTCGCCGTCGATTCCCTCGAGAACGCCGCGCGCCGGACGGTTCTGCCAGCGGAAGAAGATCGAGTCGCCGAGGAAACTCCGGAAGACTTTGTCGCCGCTCCAGAGGTCGTAGCGAAAGGACTGCTCGCGGACGTCGAGGTCGGCCCCCTCCAGCCTCACCGAGGTGGAGTCGAGGCGCTGGGGGACGCCTTCCATCGCCACGTCGTTCTCGCCCTTCGCCAGGGAAACTCGGCGCGGATCGCGAACGTAGGCTACATCGTCGGCGTAGATGACCACGTCGGGCGGACCGGCGGGCCGGAGTTCGACGGCGCGATCCGCGCGAGGCGTCGTCGAGGGCGCGGCCGCGATCGAATCGCCGGCGGCGAACGCCGCGAGGAGACCGGCGAACGCGCCGAACGCGCGACGGCGCGTCGAAGTCGTGCGGAAGCGAACTTGGAATCGCATATCCCGCCGTACGGTACGCGCGCCGCATTTCGGGGTCAAACATTCCGTTGACACTCCCGGACGAGTGCCAATACCGTCGATCGGGTCCGATGTGAACCCGCAACAGGAACTCGAACCGGAACACGAACGCTGAAGCGCCTCCGACTCACCTTCACGCTCCGATCGTCCAACCGATCGACTTCTCGGCCGCCGCAAGCACCGGGCTCGGCCGGCCTCTGTCACAGCTGGTCCTGGAATTCCGAAGGGGGTGATTCTCATCATGCGTAAGCGCGGAACCGTGAAGTGGTTCAATGAGTCGAAGGGATTCGGCTTCATCTCGCAGCCGGGCGGCGAAGACGTCTTCGTCCACTACTCGGCGATTCAGGGCGAGGGCTTCAAGACGTTGGCCGAAGGACAGGCCGTCGAGTTCGACATCGTCGAAGGCCCCAAAGGCAAACAAGCCGCCAACGTAATGGCCGTCTAACCAACGACAAGAGCTTCGCCCGCCAACCCACCGATCAAGGTCGTGGTCCCTGGCGTTGCCGAAGTTTCAGCAGTCGTGGACTCACCACCAGGCGCCCCGGAGGGAAGAAAACCCCTCCGCAGGCGCCTGGTCGTTTCTGTGGTGCCAGCGG
>DASTSZ010000129.1:0-2199 GCA_035760425.1 Candidatus Eiseniibacteriota bacterium
AATCGCGAATGCCGTGGGGGAGATGCTTCGTGCCGCGCCGCAGAGCGTGTGGGTCCGGCTCGAGATGATCCCGGCCACCCACTACGCGGAGAATGGCGGGACTCAGGACGGCGCCGCTCCGATCTTCGTCACCCTCCTCGAGAAATCGCCGCCGGAGGGCGCTGCGCTGGTCGCGGAGATATCGGCGCTGACGACCGCGATCGCCGCCGCCTGCGACCGCGATCCGACCTGCGTCCACCTCGTCTACGAACTCCCCGGACGCGGTCGCGTCTCCTTCGGGGGACGACTCGTCACATAGAGAAGTCGCCGTAGACCCGCCGCACGCCGAACCCCGCCGTCACCGCTACACCCCCAGCCAGTAGGTCAACTTCACCGCGAGCACGTTCTCCGTCGGCGCCTTGAAGACGCCCTTCAAGTCCCGCGAGAAATCGAAGTCGCCCATGCTCTCGACCGCCTCGCGGTGCTGCTGCCAGACGACGAAGAGGGCCGAACCGGGGCGATACTCCCACCGCAAGATCGCGTTGCCGATCAACGATCGGAAGTTGAAGTTCTGCGCCGGCACGTTGAACGCGTTCGCCGGTCCCGCGCCGTCGGGATCGACGTCGAATCCGCCGTTTCCGTCCGCCGCGATCGTGCCGCGGTGCTTGCCGTAGACGTCGAACTCGTAGGCGGCGCCGCGGCGAAGCTCCTTCAGGTCGAAGTAGTCGCCCGTCACGATCAGGGGCTGCATGTAGAACTGGAGCGAGAGGCGCGGCGAGAAGGTCCAGTCGATGCGCGTGTCGAGATTGAGCGTCGTCTGGTCGAGCGTGGCGAAGACGTAGCGACCGCCGTACGTGGCCGCCGCCAGCGGGTCGTCGGTCGTCTGCACGTACTGCGCGTTGTCGCGGCTCCAGCGGATGCCGGGCTCGAAGGAGACGCGAAGCGCCGACATCGGCCGAAGCGATAGGTAGGGGCTCACCGACTTGACGTACCCGCCGGCGTCGTCCCACGACGTGGTGGCCGAGCCGCCGAAGGTCGTCGACTTCCGCCCGTCCGAGTCGATCCGCGCGGTGAGGGCTCCGCCGGCGGGGAGGCGGCTCAAGGGTCCGCCTCGCGTCAGCCGGTCGTCCACGTTGCCCGGGTACCACGAGCCGCGGACGTAGCCGAGCCAGTAGTTCTTCAACTGCCCCTCGAGATGCAGCGAATGCCCCGCGTAGGTCTGGTCCCCGGCGTAGTTCCACGAGTAGTTCGAGAACGTGAAGAGCGTGTAGTAGCGGAAGATCTTACCCGGCGTGTTCTCCGTGTACATCGCCAAGGAGGAGATGCCGCGGCTGTCGGCGGCGTTCTGGAAACCAAGATCGTTGATCTCGAAGCCGGGGCTCCAATCCTGGTAGGTGAGGCTCCCTCGCCCGTGCTTGCCGGCCGTCTTGTTGATCGACAGCAATCCCGCGGCGCCGCTCAGTGAGGTCCGCGTCGGATCGTAGTCCAAGTGGTCGGCATCGGGGCGCTGGAAGTAGCGGGCGCTCGACTGCTGCGCGAGGGCGATCGCGTCCGCGGTTCCCCGAATGCGGCTCACCAGGAGGTTCGCGTCCAGGGACCAGGCGCGGTTCGACCAGTAGTGATTGAGGTCGATCCCCCCGGTCAACGCGTCGCGGCGCAGGATCGAGTTCAGGGCCGGGTCGGCGTCGTCGCGATTCACGGCCGTGAGCATGCCGCCCACGATCGTGTTGCCGCGGCGGAGGTCCCGGCGGGCGCGGCCGACGAAGAAGTTCGTGAGCGGCTCGGCGGGGGACTGATGCATGGCGCCGAGCGTGTCGCTGTAGTCGGCCCGCTCGGTCGGCGTGAGCGCGTCGAGGACGCCGATGGTCCAGCCGTTCGCTGTCTTTCCGGTCAACTTGCCGGCGGCGGTGATGGTGGTCCGTTCCGGCACGTCGCTGTAGACGACGTTCGCGCCCGCCGGCGCAAGGTGCGGAGGCCGGCCGATGCGCCTCGCGTGGAAGGGGATCGTGGAGTTGAAGTTGTTGAAGGAGTTGTTGTGCCCGAAGCGGAAGATCTCGGCGCCCTCGACGAAGAAGGGGCGCCGCTCGGGATAGAAGGTCTCGAAGGCGGACAGATTCACGACGGCGGGATCGACCTCCACCTCGCCGAAGTCAGGATTCACGGTGGCGTTCAGGGTGAGATTGCTCGTGAGGCCGTACTTCACGTCGATGCCGGCGGCCG
>DASTSZ010000130.1:0-4848 GCA_035760425.1 Candidatus Eiseniibacteriota bacterium
GCACGGTCTACGGCGGCGGCGGCATCGCGCCCGACATCGAACTCGAGGAGATCAAGGTTCCGGTGGTCGTGCAGGACCTCGAGCAGAAGCAGGTCTTCTTCAAGTTCGCCGTGAAGTACGCGGTGAAGCACAAGGAAGCGCCCAAGGACTACGCGCTCACGCCGTCGATTCGCGGCGAGTTCAAGGATCTCCTGAAGGCCGAGAAGGTGGAGACGAGCGCCGATTCGCTCGCGGCCGTGCAGCACTACATCGACACCGGCATCCGCCGCGAACTCGCGCGCCGCTACGAGGGCGACGAGGCGGCCTACCGGATCGCCATCAGCGACGACGAGCAGGTCCGCTCGGTGATGAGCCTGTTCGATCAGGCGGCCACGCTGCCCAAGCTCCTGGCGCTCGCGTCGGAGAAGAGCAAGGCCAAGGCGATGGCGGCCCAAACGAAGGAGCCGGCGGTCCGCTAGGTTCCGCTCGAGTCCGAACGCATGCAAGCCGGTCCGCTTCGACTCGAGGGGAAGATGCTTCTATCGCCGCTCTGCGGCGTGACCGACTCGCCCTTCCGTAACCTCGCGCGCCGCTACGGCGCGTCGATGGTCTTCTGCGAGATGACGTCGTCGGACGGCTTGGTGCGCAAGAACCCCAAGTCGTTCGACCTTCTCGAGTACCTTCCCGAGGAGCGCCCCATCGGGGCGCAGCTCTGCGGCGCCGAGGCGTCGGTCATGGCCGACGCCGCCAAGATGTGCGAGGCGCTCGGCTTCGATTCCGTCGACCTGAACTACGGCTGCCCCGTCCGAAAGGTCGTGGCGCGCGAAGCGGGCGCGGCCATGCTCACCGACCTCGACCGCCTGGAACGCGTCACCTCGGCCGTCGTGAACGCCGTCTCCCTTCCGGTCACCGCGAAGATCCGGATCGGCTGGGACAAGGACTCCGTGAACGCGCACCACGTGGCGAAGGTGCTCGAGCGCTCGGGCGTGAAGTGGATCACCGTCCACGCGCGCACGCGGACCGAGAAGTTCAGCGGCGCGGCGCACTGGGAAGTGATCAAGCAGGTGAAGGAGTCGACGAGCCTTCCCGTTATCGGGAACGGCGACGTAAAGACGCCCGAGGACGCGAAGCGGATGGTGGACGAGACCGGCTGCGACGCCGTCATGGTGGGGCGCGGCTCGTTCGGCAATCCCTGGCTCTTCCGGCGCGCGAACCTCCTGTTGGCGGGGCTCGATCCCGGCCCCGAACCCTCCGCGCGGGAGCGGATCGAAACCGCGATCACGCACCTCCACGCCATGGCGGTGAAGAAGGGCGACTACGCCGCGACCCTCATGCGGAAGCACATCGCGTGGTACGTCCGCGGGATGTACGACAACTCGACCCTCTGCCGCGAAGTGAATCAGGCGAAGACGAACGCGGACGTCGAGGATCTGCTCCGGCGCTATCTCGACAAGATCGAGCGGGCGCCGATGGCGTATGATTCTCCCGTGAACGGCCACGGCGGCGACGCCGCCGAGGGCGACGAGTCGGGCGACAGCGCCGACGACGCCTGCGCGGCCGGCGCCAACTAGCCTCGATCGCCAGAGAGGGAACCCCCGACGATGGATCGCGCGCGCCTTCGACGTCTCCTGGGAGACGTCCGCCGCGGCCGCCTCTCACCTTCTCAAGCCCTCGACGCGCTGACCACGCTCCCCTTCGAGACCGCCGGCGACGCCACCATCGACCACCATCGCGGCTTGCGGCAGCACCTCCCGGAGGTCATCCTCTGTGAAGGGAAGACGGTCGCCCAATGCGTGGCGATCGCGCGCGCGATCGTGGCGCGAAGCGGACGCTGCCTCGCGACCAGAGCCAAGGAGCCGCAGGCGCGGGCGCTCATCGCCGAATTCGGCGAGGCGGCCCGCTGGAACGAGACGGCGCGGGCCGTGGTGCTCGAGGCGCCCCGGCGGGGCGCGCGGCGCGGCGTCGCGGCCCGGCCGGGGGTGGCGCGACGCGGGCGGGGCGGTTCGGTGCTCGTGATCAGCGCGGGGACTTCCGACGCGCCGGTCGCCGAGGAAGCGGTCGTGACGCTCGAGTTCATGGGCGTCCCGGTGACGCGCGTGAGCGACGCCGGGGTCGCGGGCATTCACCGGCTGCTGAGCCATCTCCCGTCGCTGCGGGAAGCCTCGGCGGTCGTTGTGGTCGCCGGCATGGAGGGCGCGCTCGCAAGCGTCGTGGGCGGCTTGACCGACCGGCCGGTGATCGCCGTGCCGACGAGCGTCGGCTATGGCGCTTCCTTCGGCGGACTCGCCGCGCTCCTGGGCATGCTGAACGCCTGCGCGGCGGGCGTGACCGTGGTGAACATCGACAACGGATTCGGCGCGGGCTACGCCGCGGGCGTGATCGCCGGGCAGTCGCGGCCGGCGCGAGCCGGCGCGGCGCGCGCGGCGCGGGCCCGCCGAGCGGCGCCGGCGCGTACTTCGAGGAAATCGAAATGAGCATCGTCTACTTCGACTGCGTGGCCGGCGCCGCCGGCGACATGATCCTCGGCTCGCTCGTGGCGGCCGGGGCGCCGCTCGCCGAAATCGACAAGCGGCTTCGCGCGCTCCCGCTCGACGGCTTCACGCTCGGCGAGAAGCGGGTGGAGCGCCACGGATTCGAGGCGCTCCAACTGCAGGTCGACGCGCCCGACGCGAAGAAGCACCGCCACTATCCCGAGATCGTCCGGATGCTGGAGGGAGGACGGCTTCCCGAGCGCGTCTTCCGGCGCGCGTCCGCCACGTTCGCACTTCTGGGCCACGCCGAAGCCGCGGCGCACGGCGTGCCGATCGAGAAGGTCCACTTCCACGAAGTCGGCGCCATCGACGCGATCATCGACATCGTCGGCACGGCGTGGGCGCTGGAGATGCTGGACGTGGAGCGCTGCTACGCGTCGGCCATTCCGCAGGGGCGAGGCTTCGTTCGCGCGGCGCACGGCGTGCTGCCGGTTCCCGCGCCGGCCACGATGCGGATTCTCGAGGGCGTGGCTGTCCGGATGACGGAAATCGAAGCGGAGTTGACGACGCCGACCGGCGCCGCGCTGTTGAAGTCGCTCTGCGACACGATCGGGGCGCCGGTGGGCATCCGGCCGAGCCGGGTCGGCGTCGCGACCGGCACGCGCGAGTTGGCCGAGCGTCCGAACGTGATTCGCGCGATCGTCGGGGAGCCCCTGACGAACGAGGGCGCGGGCTCGGTCGAAGTGTTGGAGACGACGATCGACGACATGAACCCGCAGCTCTACGGCCACCTCACCGACTCTCTCTTTGAGAGCGGCGCCGCGGAGGTCTTCCTCACGCCCGTGCAGATGAAGAAGGGGCGCCCCGGCGTGCTGGTGACGGCGCTCTGCGATCCGCGCCGGAGCGAAGCGGTGCTGGCGCGGCTCTTCGCCGAATCGTCGACCATCGGCGTTCGCGTTCGCCGCGAGGGGCGGGTGGAGCTTCGGCGGACGATCGCCGAGGTCGACACGCCGCTCGGCCGCGTCCGTGTGAAGACCGCCGTCCTCCCGAACGGCGAGCAGCGCCGCGTCCCCGAGTACGACGACCTTCGCCGCCTGGCGAAGCAGCACGGGCGTCCCCTGATCGAGATCATGGACGAGGTCCGCGCGGCCCTTCACGAAGGGGAGCGCGCCGGGGCGTGATTCGCCTCGCCGCCCTCGAGGCGGCGCCGCGGGGCGCCGCGCGAAGCGCCAAGCCGGCGGTCGGCCCGATCGACTGGACGATCGAGAAGGGCGAACGGCACCTGATCCTCGGCGCGAACGGCGCGGGGAAGACGACGCTTCTGCGCGTGCTGGCGGGCCTCGTGCCCGCGCGCGCGGGCGCGGTGACGTGGGAGTGGCTCGGCGCGGGCCGGCCCGCGGCGATGGACGGGGTCACCCTCTGGCCCCACGTGGCGTCCCTCTTCGAGACGCCCGATCCGCAATTCCTCGGTGAAACGGTCGCGAACGACATCGCGTTCGGCCTGGAGGGGCTCGGGCTCTCGGCCGCCGAGTTGCGCGCGCGCGTCGATGAATCGATCGAATCCTTCGGGCTCGGCGCGTTCGCCGCGCGCGAACCGCGCTCGCTGAGCGCGGGGGAGAAGGCGCGGGCGCTCCTCGCCGCCGCGCTCGCCGCGCGTCCCTCGTGCCTCTTGCTCGACCAGACCTTGGCGCACCTGGATCCCGGTTCCCGCCGCGCCCTCGAGGCGCTCCTCGCGCGCGCGGCGGAGGCGGGCTCGTTCGCGTTGGTGCGCGCGCATCAGGAAGCGGAGGCGCCGTTCGAGGGCGAGCGGCTCCATGTTCTCGAGGCGGGCGCGTTGAGTGACGGGCGCGTCATGGACGGCGGCGCCGTTCGCGCGGCGAAGCGGCTTCCGCTCCCGCTCGCGCTACGCGTGTCGGCGGCGCTGGAGGCGCGCGGCCGCTGGGGCGGCGCCCTGGCGGCGGACTCGGCGGGGCTTCTCGCGGCGTTGGCCGCGCTCGGCGCGCCCGCGGCGGGAAGTTGGGCGCCGGCGAGCGCGCGATCATCGCGCGGCGCGCGCGGCGGCTCGCCGCGGGAGGCAGCGTTCGCCCTTCAATCGATTCGCTGGGGACCCGGGAATGCCGCGCCGATCTTCGACGGCCTGGAACTCCAAGGCGTGCGCGGGGAGATCGTGGCGCTCGTGGGCCGAAGCGGCTCGGGGAAGAGCAGCCTCCTGCGACTGCTCGGCGGACTCGATGCGCCCCGCGAGGGCGTCGCCTGGCGCGCCGAACCGCGCGGGGGCCGCGCGCTGGCCGCGGCGCTGGCGCTCGAGTATCCCGAACGGCAGTTGATCGGCCGCACGGTCTTGGAAGACGTCGCCATGGCGCTCTGGGTCGACGGTGTCCCGCGCCCGGAGCGGGAG
>DASTSZ010000131.1:0-4579 GCA_035760425.1 Candidatus Eiseniibacteriota bacterium
GAACGGCTCGCCGCGTGGCGCGAGGTGGCGCGGGCGGTCGCGCACGAGATCCGAAATCCCCTGACGCCGATCCAGTTCGCGCTGCAGCGGCTGCAGGAGGAGTCGCGCCGCGAGGAGGGGCCGCGCGCGGAGGTGGTGCGCGAGAACAGCGATGCGATCCTCCGCGAGGTCCGCTCGCTCCAGGAGTTCGCCACCGCCTTCTCGTCGGTGGCGCAGCTCCCCGAGCCGAAGTTCCAGGCGTGCGATCTCACGGCGCTGGTGGAGGACGTCGCCCGGCTCTACCGCGGGAGTTCGCCCGCGACATTCCGCGTTGAGGCCGAGGCGTCCGTTCCCGTAGCCTGGGCCGACCCGGGCCAGATCCAGCGCGTGCTCGTGAACCTCATCAAGAACGCGCTCGACGCCATGGCCGGGCGCGGCGAGATCACGCTTCACGTGCGGCGCGACGAGGCGCCGGGCGGCGGCGTGCTTCTGGAGGTCGCCGACACGGGCCCCGGAATGGACCCGAGCACGCTCGAGCGCGCGGGGCATCCCGGATTCACCACCAAATCGAGCGGGAGCGGATTGGGGCTCACCTTGGTTCAACGAATCGTGGAACAGCATGGCGGCCGCTTCGCGCTGGCGTCGAACCCCGGCGAAGGAACGCGCGCCACCGTCGCCCTCCCGTCCGCGCCGGACGAAGGCGCACCGGCTCCTCCCCCCGGCGCGGAGCGCGGACGATGAGCGGCACCCCGAAGACGCGCGTCCTCGTCGTGGACGACGAGCCCTCGATCCTCCTCGAGATCGCCGGCACCTTGAAGCGCTACTACGACGTCCTCACCGCCACGAACGCGGAGGACGCGGAGAAGATCCTGGCCGGCGAGCGCGTCGACCTCCTGCTGACCGACCTCCGCCTGCCGGGCAAGGACGGCCTCGCGCTCCTGGAGGCGGCGAAGGCCGCCGTCCCCGACCTCCCCGTCGTCCTCCTTTCGGGCCACGGCACGATCGAAGAGGCCGTGAAGGCGATCCGGCTCGGCGCAGCCGACTTCCTCGAGAAGCCCTTCGGGCCGGAGCGCCTCCAGGTGACGGCGGAACGCGCGCTCGAACTGCGGGCGCTGCGCCGCGAGAACGAGAGCCTGCGCGAGCGCGTCGCCGGCGTCGACGAGATGATCGGCAAGAGCAAGTCGATCGAGCAGATCCGCGGCGAGATCGCGAAGGTGGCGAAGACCGACGCGAAGGTCTTCGTGACGGGCGAGAGCGGGGCGGGCAAGGAACTCGTGGCCCGCGCCATCCATCGTCTGAGCGCCCGCGCGCGCGGACCCTTCGAGAAGATGAACTGCGCCGCGCTCCCCAAAGACTTGGTGGAGAGCGAACTCTTCGGCTACGAGAAGGGCGCCTTCACCGGCGCCGCCGCCCTCAAGCGGGGCCGGCTCGAGGCGGCCGACGGCGGCACGCTCTTTCTCGACGAAGTGGGCGACATGAGTCTCGAGACGCAGGCGAAATTCCTCCGCGCCATCGAGACCGGCGAGATCGAGCGGCTCGGCGCGACGAAGACGATCTCCGTCGACACGCGCATCGTCTCGGCCACGAACAAGGATCTCCAAGCGGAGATCCAGGCGGGGAAGTTCCGCGAGGATCTCTACTACCGGCTGAACGTCGTGCCGATCCACCTTCCGCCGCTCCGCGCGCGGCGCGACGACGTGCCGCTCCTGGTGGAGCACTTCGTGAAGCGATTCAGCGCCGAGCACGGTCGGCCGAAGCGGGCGGTGACGCCGGAGGCCATGGAGCGGCTTTCGCGCTACGGCTGGCCCGGGAACATCCGCGAGCTGAAGAACCTGATCGAGCGGCTCCTCATCATGACCGACGGCGAGTCGATCGGGCCGACGGAGGTGGAGGAGGTCCTGCCGCCCGACGACGACGAAGGGCCGCCGAGCGAGATCAAGCAGGCGCGCGACAAGGCGGAGCGCGACACGATTCTCTCGACGCTCCGCCAGTGCGACTGGAACGTGAGCGAAGCCGCGCGGCGGCTCGGCATGGACCGCGGCTACCTTCACCGGAAGATCAAGCGCTATGCCCTCGCGCGCGACGCGTCGGGGGGCTGAGGTGCGGCGAGGAGTCGCGGCGTTCTTCGCCGTCCTGCTGGGCGCGCTGGTGGCGGCGCCGTCGCCGGCCGGACCCGTGGAGGATGCGGCCGCCGTGACCGATGCGGCCGCCGCTGCCGACTCGTTGCGGTCGGGCGGCGCCGCGCTGCCGACGCCTCAGCCCGCCGAGTGGGAGACGCTCGCGCTGGGGCTGCCCGAGGAATACCGCCTCGGACCGATCGTCGGGTTCCGGTACAACCGCGTCGACGGCCCCGCGCCGACCGCGGGCCTCGCCGTTCGAAACGAGGAACATCCGCTCCCGCTCCTCCGCGCGCAGGCGACCTACGCCTTCTCCCGCGAGCGCCTGCTGGCGGAATTCGGCGCCGACGTCCCCGTCGGCCACGGGCGCCCCGTCACGCTCGGCGGCAGCGTCTATCGCCGCACGTTCGCGGAGGACGCCTGGATCGTGAGCGAGATGGAGAACACGCTCTTCGCGCTTCTCTCGCGAAAGGACTACCTCGACTACTACGAAGCCGAAGGATTCGAAGGCCATCTCTCGATCGAGCCGGGCCGCGACGCGGGGCTCTCGGCCGGCGCGCGGATCGAGGATCACCGATCGCTCGACGTGGAAACGCGCGTGGCCGCGTGGGGCGTGGACGATCTCTTCCGCGCGAATCCCGCGATCGAGCCGGGCGAAGAGGGCCTCGTCTGGGGCGCGGTCCGCGTCGGCCCCGCGACCCTTCCGTCGAAGGGCGGATCGCGTGTGATCGTCCGCTACGAACGGGCCGGCGGGCCGATCGAACGCGACTTCGACTACGGGCGCGTCCGCCTGCAGGCGAACGTGCGCCGCCGCCTCGCGCCCGATCAGTCCTTCCGCGCGCGCGCGATCCTCGGCTCCACGCGCTCCGGGCGGCTCCCCGCGCAGAAGGTGTGGGAGCTGGGCGGCATCGGCACGTTGCGAGGCGAGCCTTTCCAATCGCATCGGGGCGACCAGTTCTACTTGGTGAACGCCGAGTACTACTACCTCTTCCGGAAGAACCTCCACGCGCTCGTCTTCCTCGACTGGGGCACCGCCTGGTTCGGCCGCGGCGCCTGGCGCGAGTCGCGCCCCGCGCTCGACGGCGGCGTGGGCGTCCGCGTGGCGGAAGGGCCGCTGGCGGTCACGCTGTCGCGAAATCTGCAGCGTAGCGACGCGCCGTTCCTCGTCGGCGTGAGGCTGGGCGGCGCATGGGAATGACCGGCCGACACGACCGCCGCCTCTTCGCCGCGGGCCCCCGCGGATTCGCCGCCCTCTTCCCTCGCGGGTTCGCGGTCGCGCTCGCCGCGGCGCTGGGACTCTCCTTCGCCGCCGCGGTCGCCGTCGCGGGGAACGACATGGGCCTCGCCGTCGACGCGGTGGAGCGCGTCGGAAACGCGATCTGCGTCTCCTATCACGCCGACGTTCCATTCACGCCGCGCCTCGAGGACCCGCTCCTTCGCGGCATGCCGGCGACGGTCACATTCGAGGTCGGCGTCTGGAAGAAGCGCGCGCTCTGGTTCGACAAGCTGGTCGTCGCCTACCGGAGCGAGCACAAGGTCGCGTTCGACCCCTGGTCGAAGACCTTTCGCATCCGTTCGGGCGTGAATCCCCCCCGGACCCGGAGCGTGGCGAATCTCGACTCGCTTCGCGCGACGCTCTTCAGCGTGAACCGGCTCCCGGTCGCCATCGTCTCGACGCTCGATTCGACGGCGGCGCACTACGTCTCGGTGAAGGTGGTCATCCGGCCCCTCTCGGCGGACGACTTGGGCGAGATCGAGGACTGGTTGTCGGGGAGCGAACCGGGCGAGAGCGAGGACCGCGGGCTCCCCGCGTACCTCTTGGAGTGGGCCGTCAATCTCTCGGGGCTCGGCGACCGGACGGCCCTCGTGAAAGGTCCGCGCTTCGTGCCGGCGACGCTCTCGCCGAGCCGCTAGCGCCGCGCGCGCCGTCGCCGCTTCGACGGCGGTAACGAGGAGGGCGTGGCCGCCGATTCGGCGACCACGCCCTTGTTCGTTTCTCGATTCAGTCGGTGCGGCCTACGGCGCGTCCGACGATCCGTCCGGCGGCGGGGTGACGGCCGGGCCCGAATGCGCGGGCGGCGCCGGAGGCGGCGGCGGCGGAGGCGTCTTCCCCCACTGGTTCCCCATTCCGGCCGAGAAGCTGTAGCCCCCGCCCGTTCCCTTCCCGAACCGCGCGTTCACCATGGAGCCCAATCCCGCCGAGGCCACGATGAACGTAAGGAGCCACGCCGCGAAGCCGAACGCCATGCCGACCGGATGGAAGGCGAAGAAGCTGAGCGCCCCGATCACCTCGGCCGCGCCCTTCAGCACCGCGATCAGGAGGACGCCCGCCCCGATGGCGAGAAGCGGCCGGTGCGCGACCTTGTCGCCGAAGAGCCGGCGGCCCAGGAACATCGTCCCCACGAGATAGCCGAGGAAGCCCGCGTAGAGCGCGCCGACCACGATGCCGACGATGCCGAGCACGAGCGCGATGGCCAGGAGGA
>DASTSZ010000132.1:0-4695 GCA_035760425.1 Candidatus Eiseniibacteriota bacterium
CGCGCTACCGACGCGAAGAAGAGCTGCCGGTCGCGCGCGCGCGCGAAGACGCCACCCGGATGCTCGCGCCAGGCATAGAGGGGCTCCGGGAGATTGGCGAGTTCGGCACCGGGCGGCATGCGAAGCCAGAGATCGACGTCCTGCGCCGCGAGGAACGCCGCGCGGTAGCCGCCCGACGCCTCGTACGCCTCCCGCCGAATCATGACCGAGCCGTGAACGAAGGGCGTGCCGCGGCGAAGGGCGGCGGCAATGGCGGCGCGCGTTTGTGGCACGGGGTACGGACCGAGCATTCGTCCTTCCGCGTCAATTCTCGTCGCGGCGGTTCCCACGACGCCGACCTCCGGGTGGACGTGAAGGAAGCGGACCTGCTTGGTGAATCGCTCGGGATCGGAGCGGTCGTCGTCGTCCTGCCGCGCGAGGAACGCGCCCGTCGCCCCCCCCGCCGCGCGATGGAGCGCCGCCGCGAGTCCGATCCCCTCCGTGCGAAGGAGGCGCGTGCGGCCGTGGCGCGCCGCGAAGCGGGCGAGGATGTCGGACGTCGCGTCGGTCGAACCGTCGTCGACGGCGATGATCTCGACTTCCGGGTAGGTCTGCGACGCCAGGCTCGCGAGGGCCTCGTCCAGGTAGCGCGCGCCGTTACGACTGGAGAGGAGCACGCTCACGAGCGGGTTCACCGCTTGGTGGCGGAGCGCCGCGATGCGGGCGTGCGTGGGGTGAGCCGGCGAAGGCGGCGGCTCGGGCGTCGAGGACGTCGGTGGCGGAGTTTCGTTCATCGCGGCATCGCCACGTGGAATTCGCGCGCCCAGAGTTCCAGGACGGCGAGGGACCAGATCCGGTGCGGCGCCATCACGTCGGCGCGCCCCGCGTGGAAGTCGTCGAGGAGCCGCGACGGCGCGCCGGGCCGAAAGAGGATGCCGGTGGCCTGCATGTCGCGCAGGAGCGCGTCGGCCCATCCGCGGAGCGGGCCGCGGAGCCAGGCGTCGAGCGGGAGCTGGAATCCCTGCTTCGGCGCGTCGAGCGCCGCGCCGGGGATTCGCCCCCGCGCGTAGTCGCGGAGGAGCGGCTTCGTTCGGCGCCAATCGAACCGGCGCGACGGCGGAAGCAGGGCCACGTGTTCCCAGAGACGATGGTCGAGGAAGGGCGAGCGGTTCTCGAGCGCGTGCGCCATCGACGCCACGTCGACCTTCACGAGGAGATCGTCGGGGAGGTAGGCGCCGGCGTCCCAAGCGGCCACCGCGCCGGCGAGGCTTCCGCCGGTGTCGCCGCCACGATCGTCCGAGGGACGCGCGGTCGCCGCGCCCTGGTTCGTCCCGCCGAGGAGCGCTTCCTCCTCCGATGGCGGCAAGACCGAGGAGAGCGCCCGCGCCGCGGCGGCCATGTCGCCTCGATCGAGCGCGGGCCAGATCGCATCGAGCCGCCCGCGGCCGCCATAGAGCGAACGGAGCAGCGCGGCGCCGCCGGGCAGCGACCGCGCGAGATCGGCGCGGCGCGCGAAGGGATAGCGCGCGTAGCCGCCGAAAAGTTCGTCTCCGCCGTCCCCGTTCAAGATCACCTTCACGTGTTTCGCCGCTTCCCGCGCCACGAGGTAGGTCGTGACGATCGCGCTGTCGCCGAGCGGCTCGCCGAAATGACGCAGGATCGCGGGCAGCTCGGCCGCCACGTCGGCGCGCACGGGAAGGATCGTGTGCGCGGCGCCGTAGCGCGCGGCGCCTTCGGCGGCGATCGCGCGCTCGTCGGGAAGCCCGTCGAACCCGACAGTGAAGGCTTGGATCGGGCGGTGGCCCGCGTGATGGAGCCGCTCGAGGATGACGTTCGAGTCGATGCCGCCCGAGAGGAAGAGTCCGATCGGCACGTCGCTCACGGTGCGGAGTCGCGTCGACTCCTCCAGCCGCTCGTCGAGCGTCCGCCGCCACGCGGCGTCGGGGCGCGCGCCGGGATCGGGCGCGGGGAGCCGCCAGTACGACTCCGCCCGGCCCGCGCCGCCGCGCACCGCCGGCGCGAGCCGAAGGAGCGACGCGGGCGGGAGCTTCTCGATGCCGCGCAGGAGCGTGGCCGGGGACGGCACGTAGAGGTAGCGGAGGTAGTCGCGGAGCGCGGCCGGATCGATGGCGGCCGAGACGAACGGGAGCGAAAGGAGCGCCGTCGCCTCCGAGGCGAAGGCGACGAATTCCGGCGTCCGCGCAACGAGGAGCGGCTTCTTCCCCAGGCGGTCGCGGCCGAGAAGGAGCGCGCCCGCGTCGCGATCGTAGAGCGCGAAGGCGAACATCCCCCGCGCGGCGTCGAGCCCCGCGGCGCCTCGGCGCACGAGGAGTTCGAGCAGGACCTCCGTGTCGGAGCGGGAGCGAAACGTCGCGCCTTCCGCTTCGAGCGACGGGCGGACCTCGGCGTGGTTGTAGATCTCGCCGTTCACGATCAATTGATGCCGCCCGTCGGGCGAGGCCATCGGCTGGCGGCCGCCGTCGGAGAGATCGATGATGGCGAGGCGGGCGTGGGCGAGGACGACGCGCGCGTCATGATAGACGCCGCTTCCGTCGGGGCCGCGATGACGAAGGGCCCGCGCGAGGAGCGTTCCCCACGCGGGGTCGGGAGGGCGCTCCGTGAGCGCATAGACGCCGGCGATCCCGCACATGAGACGCGGGAGTGTAGCACGGTCGCTTGACGCCCCGGCGAGGCTCGCGGAGACTCGGCCCCCATGCGCCGCGTCGACGTTCCCTTCTGGTGGCAGCGCTTCGCCCGGCTCCTCGCGGGCGCGGCCGGGACGCTCGTGTCGGCGCTGACCGGCGTGATCCGCAACAAGTGGCTCGCCCACCATCTCGACACGAACGGCATCGGCGTCCTCTCGCAGGTGGTGTCGGGACAGAACTGGCTCGGATTCGCGTCGGGACTCGGGCTCTCCCTCCCGGTCGCGCGCGCCGTGGGGGCGGCCTCGGCCGACGGCGCCGATGCGGAGGCGGGACGGCGCGCCGCCTGGAGCGCGGCGGTGCTCGCGGCGGCGGCGGGTACGATCGCGGCGGTCGCCGGGCTTCTCATGGCGCCGGCGATCTCGCGCGCGCTCCTCGGCACCGAGGCGCACGCATCGATGGTGCGGCTCTCCATGATCGGCGTCATCGGGGTCGCGCTCTGGGCGCCGGCGTCGGGATTCTTCGCCGGCCGATCCGACGTGCGGGCGCCCCTCACGTTCGCGCTCGCGGGCGGCGGCGGCGCGACGGTCGCCGCGTTCCTCCTCGTCCCCAAATTCGGGCTCCTCGGCGCCGTGACGGCCGTGACGCTCATCTACCCGCTCGGCGTCTTCGGGATGATCGCCGCGCATGCGCCGGCGCACCGCACCGCGATTTGGCCGCTCCCGCGACCTCTCCTCGCGACGGCCATGCGCGAGGCGGCGCCGCTCCTCGCCGTCGCCGGCGCCGCGCTCGCCCTGAGCCTCATCGACCTCGGCGCGATGCTGGCGCTACGCGCCCACTACCTCCGCGAGAACGGCGTTGAGGCGAACGGACTGCTTCAAGCGGCCCTCGCGCTCGCGCAACAGGTCGGCGCGATCTTCTACGCCTATCTCGGCGGCTACGCGTTCGGAAAGATCAACGCGATCGCGGCATCGGAGGGACCGGCCGGCGTGACGGCCTACACGCGCCGCCAGTGGACGCCGCTTCTCCTCCTGGCGTTCGGAGCGATCTCGATTTCGGTGGTGGCGGCCTCGCCGATGTTGCGGCTTCTCTACTCCGACCGCTTCGACGCGGCGCGGCCGCTCATGGCGCTCACGCTCGGCGGCGAGATGGGCCGCGTGGCGGTGCAGGCGCTCGGACTCGGCGCGCTCGCGGTGGGCGGGACGCGGCTCTGGTTCCTCATCGGGGTCACGCAGCCGGTGGCGCTCGCGATCGCCTATGCGTGGATTTCGCGCGGCGGCGCGGGAACGGAGAGCTTGCCGCTCGCGTACGCGGCGGCGTCGTGGGTGAACGTGCTCGTGGCGCTGGCGCTCTTGGGCCGCCGCGGCGTCACGCTCCACGCGCGCGGGCTGGCGCTCTTGGTCGCGGCGTTCGCGGCGCTCGCGCTCCTCGTGCGCGCCGTCGTCGGCTAGCCTCGGAGCATCCCCCGCTTCGAGAGTTCGGCGAAGAGACCCTCGAATCGCTTCGTCCACGTGTGATCGCGCCGGGCCCGCTCGTACCCCGCCCGACGGATTCGCTCCCGCTCCTCGTCGTGCGCCAGGTAGTAGCGGCAGAGATCGACCATCTCCGGAAGCGAGCGATAGCAGACGATCTCCTTCCCGATCTCGTAGTGCCGCCCGATCTCCTCCATGGATCCCGTGACGTAGAACGCGCCCGCCATCGGCGCCTCGAATTCGCGAAGCCGCACCTGGCGCATGGGCCGCGAGGTTCGGTTCGTGTCGCCGAGAATGAGGAAACCGAGGCTGATTCGGCTCTCGCTGAAGAGCGCCACGTAGTCGTCGTCGGAAATGATCGGGTGGAGCGCCGCCGCGTATCGCGCGCGCAGACGGTCGAAGGCGCGACGGTCGACGGCCGCGGCGAAGGGATTCCGCCCCTGCGCCACGAGTTCCGCGATGCGCGCGAGCCAGGCGATCGCGCCGCTTCGCTCGGGCGCCCCGGCGCTCGCGCCGGTCGCGCCGCCGGCCACGGTCGCGGCGGGCGGCGCGCCCCACCCCTGTCCGAACGCGTGCGCGTCGATCCCCGCCTCCAGAAGCGC
>DASTSZ010000133.1:0-8651 GCA_035760425.1 Candidatus Eiseniibacteriota bacterium
GGCGAAGCGAACGCGAGAGGAGGCGAAGGGCGCCGTTTCGGGCGTCGGTCCGGGCCGCTAGACGCGCGACGTCCTGCATGCCGACGGTGACGCCGAAGGTCTCGCGCGCCACGCGCTCGAACTGGTGCGCTTCGTCGAGGATGAGCGCGCCCGACTCGGCGACGACCGACTGCCGGAGGCCTGCGTCGGAGAGAAGGAGCGCGTGATTCAGGATGACGACGTCGGCGCGCCGCGCTTCGCGCCGCGCCGCCTTCGCGAAGCAGCCGGAGGCGGGATCGCAGTCGGGGCCGGAGCAGAAGATCGGATCGGAGGCGATCTCGGCCGCGAGGGACGACGAAGGCCCGAGGCCGACGCCGAGACCGAGCGTGGCGAGTTCCTCCAGCTCCCCGGTGCGCGTCGTCTCGATCCAGGCGTCGAGACGCTCGAGCGCGTCGGCGTCGAGCGGCGCCCCGCCCGCGCCGAAGAGGCGGCGCTGGCGGAGCCTCGACCGCGCGCGTCGCCGGCAGAGGTAGGAGGCACGCCCCTTCAGCGTGGCCGCGCGGACCGGTCGTCCGAGCGCGCGGGCCGCCAGGGGCACGTCGCGCGTGATGAGCTGCTCCTGGAGCGCCTTGGTGTGCGTGGAGACGACGATGGGCCCCGATCCGCCGGCGCGAAGCAGGAGCGCCGGGAGGAGATAGGCGAGCGACTTCCCGACGCCGGTCGGCGCTTCGATCGCGAGCACGCCGCGATTCAGCAGGAGTTCCGCCCACCGCCGGGCCATCCGGGCCTGGGCCGGCCGGTGCTCGAATTCCGGCGCGTCTCGCTCGAGGCGTTCGAACGCCTCGGCGACCGCCGCCACGAGATCGAAATCGCGCGAGTTCATGGGCCTAGATCGTTCGGGGAACGGAAGATCGGACGGTTGACCGCTTCAACCTACGGGAGGCGGGCGGGGTTGTCAACGCGGGCGGTTTCCGGCCGCGCGAAGCTCCGTGTCGAGGACTTCGCCCCGCCTCGCCACGATCGCCGGGAGGGCGGCCACGTCGGCCTCGGTGGTGTTGAAATTCACGATGCACGAGCGGAGGACGTAGCGACCGTCGAGCACGGCGTTCGAGACGAAGACCTCCCCGCCCCTCTGCAGATCGTCGAGCAGGGCTTGATTCAGGCGGCTCAGATACTCGTCGGCGGCCGCGTCGGCGGGGCGCCCGCGGAAGTCGGGCGGCAGGTAGCGGAAGGTCACGATGCTGAGGTCGCGCGTGAAGATCTCGAAGGCGCCGTGCGCCTCGAGCGCGCGCGCCATCTCGCGCGAGAGGCGCATGTCGTCGGCGATGAGGCGCCGGTAGCCGGCGGCGCCCGCCTGGCGGAACGCGAGCCATACTTTAAGTGCGCGGAAGCCGCGCGAATTCTGCATGCCGTAGTCGACGAAGTTCACCGAGTTCTCCTCGAAGTGGTAGTAGGGCGGATGGTAGGAGAAGGCGGCGCGGTGCAGCGCCGGATCGCGGACCAGGGCGCAGCCCGCCTCGAGCGGCGCGTAGAGCCACTTGTGGGGATCGATCGCCACGGAGTCGGCCTCGGTGAGTCCGCGAAGATCGTCGGGCGCCTCGGCGACGGCGGCGGCGAATCCGCCGTACGCGCCGTCGACGTGGAACCAGAGCGATTCGCGCCGGCAGAAGGCGCCGATCGCCGGGAGCGGATCGACGGCGCCGGTGCTGACGGAGCCGGCCGTTCCGACGACGAGGAACGGAAGATCGCCCGCGGCGCGGTCGGCCGCCACCTGCGCCTCGAGCGCGTCGAGGCGCATCCGGTAGGAGGCGTCGGTCTCGATCCAGCGCACGGAGTCGGTCCCGAGGCCCGCGAGATCGGCGGCCTTCTGGATCCAGGTGTGCGTCTCCTTCGAGGCGTACGCGCGAAGCCGTCCCGTTCCGGCGATCGCGGCGCCGTCGCGCTGGATCGGCCAGGGCGCCTTCGCGGCGCGCGCCGCGAAGAAGCCGACGAGATTCGCCATGTTCCCGCCGCTCACGAGAAGCCCGCCGCACGTGTCCGGGAAGCCGATGAACTGCGCGATCCAGCGCACGGTCTGCACTTCGATCTCCGACGCGGCGGGCGAAAGCGTCCAGCCCCCCGCGTTCGGATTGACGGCCGCCCCGAGCAGGTCGGCGAGCATGCCGATCGGCGCCGGCGACGACGTGATGTAGCCCCAGAAGCGGGGATGGCCGTTGAAGAGCGAGTGTTCGAAGAGAAGCCGCGTCGTCTCCTCGAGAAGCGCGCCGGGATCGCGGCCCTCCTCCGGCAGCGGCGCGTCGGTCCCCAGCGCGGCGCGCACTTGCTCGGGCCGCTCGCCCGGCGTGACCGGGCCGGCGGGAATGGCCGCCAGCCGATCGGCGAGCTGGTCGATGAGGCGATGGCCCATCGCGCGGAAGTCGGCGGCGGGAATGGCGAGCGGGCGCGGACGGCTCATGGGCGGAGTCCCTCGAAGAGATCGGTTTCGCGACGGCGGCCGCCGTTCACGGTGCTGAAGACGCGGTAGAAGTGCTGGGTCCCCCAGAGCGCGGCGTGGTGCTCGGGCGAGAGGTGGCGCAGGCGTTCGTAGCCGGCGACCTGCGACTCATGGCAGGAGACCGCCTTCCAGATGGTCGGCCAGTGCGCGCTCGTGTCGACGATGGTCGTGATCGCCCAGTCGGGCCACGGATCGGCCTGGCGCTCGACGCCGTCGACGACGGAGGTGAGCTTCTTGAACGCCTCTTGATAGGCCGCCCACTCGGACGCCGGGGAGGCCATGAAGTAGAACTTGGAGACCGCGTGGGGCGGCCGACCGCCCGCCTGGAACGCCGGATCGGCCGCGGCCACGATGCCGGCGGCCGCGAATTGGGAGATGGCGATGTGGTCGGGATGGCCGTAGCCGCCGTCGGGACCGAAGGTGACGGCGACGTGGGGGCGGACGCGCCGGATCTCCTCCGCGACGCGGCGAAGCACCTCGGCCGGATCGGCCTGATCGAGGCGGCCGTCGTCGTAGCCGAGGAGCGTGAGCCCGCGCACGCCGAGCACGTCGGCCGCGGCGCGAAGTTCCCGCTCCCGGATCGCCGCGAGCGCGTCGCGGCCCGGATGCTCGGGACCTTCGCCCTCCCTCACGCCGCGGTAGCGGCCCGCTTGCCCGCGCGTCGCCGTGAGGACGTAGGTCTCCATGCCCTCCGCCGCGTAGGCCGCGAGGATGCCGCCCACCCCGAGCGACTCGTCGTCGGGATGCGCGAGGAGGGCGAGGAGCCGGAGCGCGTCGGTCATCCGCCGAGGCCCGCTTTCGAAAGCGCGTCGCGGAAGCGCCGGTCGTCCCAGATGGTGATGCCGAGCGACTCCGCCTTCGTCAGCTTCGAGCCGGGATCGTCGCCCGCGACGACGACGT
The DNA here is from genome assembly GCA_035760425.1 of Candidatus Eiseniibacteriota bacterium. GTDB lineage: Bacteria > Eisenbacteria > RBG-16-71-46 > SZUA-252 > SZUA-252 > SZUA-252. The sequence goes on from DASTSZ010000133.1 coordinate 3,374, forward strand.
CGGTCTTCTTGCTCACCGAGGAGGTGACCGTGCCGCCCCCCTGCTCGATGAGGCGCGCCGCGTCGGAGCGGGGCATCGAGATCGAGCCGGTGAGGACGAACGTCTTCCCGGCGAAGGGTCCGTCGGTCCGCCGCACGCGCCGCGGGGGCGCCACGCCGACCACGCCGCGCGCGTCGAGGCGCCGGACGAGCGCGCGCCCCTCCTTCGAGCGGAAGAAGCCGGCCACGCTCTCGGCGATCTCCGGCCCGATGCCGGCGATCGCCTGGAGCGCGTCTTCGTCGGCCTCGGCGATCGCGTCGAGGGAGCGGAACTCCTCGGCGAGGAGCTTCGCCACCGAGGCGCCGACGTGATGGATGCCGAGCGCCACGATGAGGCGATCGAGCGGCGCCTTCTTGCTCGCCGCGATCGCCGCGACGAGATTCGCCGCCGACTTCGCGCCCATCCGCTCGATCGGCACGAGCTGCTCCACCGTGAGGTCGTAGAGATCGGCCGGGTCGGCCACGAGTTCGCCGTCGACGAGGCTATCGACCGTCTTCTCCCCCACGCCTTCGATGTCGAGCGCGCCGCGGCCGGCGTAGTAGACGATGCGGCGGCGGACCTGCGCCGGGCAGTAGAGGTTCTCGCAGCGGATCGCGGCCGCCTCGGGGTCGCGCACGAGCGGCTCGCCGCAGACCGGGCAGCGGGTCGGCACGGGGAAGGCGCCGCGGCGCCGGCCCCCGGTCGCGACGACGCGCACGACCTTCGGGATCACCTCGCCCCCCTTCTCGATGACGACGCGATCCCCTTCCCGGATGTCCTTCCGTTCGAGTTCGTCGAAGTTGTGGAGCGTGGCGCGGCCGACGACCGTTCCGAGGAGTTCCACCGGGTCGAGGATCGCCACCGGCGTCACGACCCCGGTTCGCCCCACCTGGAGTTCGATCCGCTTCAGCGTGGTCTCCGCCTCGTGGGAGCCGAACTTGTAGGCGATGCCCCAGCGCGGGCTCTTCGCCGTGAAGCCGAGCCGCGCCTGCTCGCGAATAGAATCGACCTTTACGACGAGCCCGTCGATCCCGTACGGCAGCTTCTCGCGGAGAGACTCCCAGCGCACGCAGAGGGCGCGGAGTTCCTCCAGGCCCTTCACGCGCGCGTTGTCGGGATTCACGCGGAGCCCCCAGCCCGCCGCCGCCGCGAGCGACTCGAGGTGCGTCTCGTAGCCGAGCGACTCGGCGCGCACCACCTGGTAGACGAACATCCGGAGCGGCCGCTTCGCCACCTCCGCGGTGTCGAGCGTCTTCAGCGTGCCGGCGGTCGTGTTGCGCGGATTCATGAAGGGCTTCTCGCCCGCCTCCTCCCGCAGGCGGTTCATCTTCGCGAAGGGTTTCGTCTCCATGTAGACCTCGCCGCGCACCTCCACGAGCGCCGGCACGTTCCGCCCCTTCAGGCGGAGCGGGATGGAGCGGAGCGTGCGGAGATTCGCGGTGATGTCGTCCCCCTTCTCGCCGTCGCCGCGGGTGAGGCCCTGCGTGAAGCGCCCCTCTTCGTAACGGAGGTGGACCGCCACGCCGTCCACCTTCGGTTCGACGGCGTAGACCACCTTTTCCGCGGCGAGGAGTTTTCGGACGCGCGCGTCGAACTCCCCCACCTCGTCGAGCGAATAGGTGTTGTCGAGGCTCAGCATCGGAACCGAGTGGCGCACGGTCGCGAACGCGGGGAGGAGCCCCTTCGCCACGCGGCGCGTCGGAGAGTCGGGATCGTCGAGTTCGGGGTGCGCCGCCTCCAGGTCTTGGAGTTCGCGATAGAGGCGGTCGTACTCGCGGTCGGAGATCTCCGGCTCGCCGAGCACGTGGTAGAGGTGGTCGTGGCGTTCGATCTCGCGCCGAAGCGTCGCGATGCGCTGGGCCGCGCTGGGGCTCACCAACGACTCCCGTAACGAAGGTGGATGGTGGCGGCGCCGAGCGAGGCGCCGGGGCGAAGTCCGAGTTCGACGCCCACCGTGCCGGCGGCCGCGCGTGTTCGGAGTCCCGCACCGTAGCCGAAGTCCCACCCGCCGCTCAACTCCGTTCGCGCGAGCGCGGCCGCCGCGCTTCCGGGCGCCGACGTGCCCGCGGCGAGCGGACGCGCGAGTTCGTGCCAGGCCGCGTCGGCGAAGAGATAGGCGCGCCCGCCGGCGGGGTCGGTGATCCAGCGGTGCTCGAGCGTGAAGGCAGCGACGCGGCTTCCGGCGAAGGCGCGCTCGCGGTGTCCGCGAAGGCCTTCGTTCCCTCCGACGTAGAGGAGTTCCTCGGCGGGAAAGGCGTCGCCCCCGAGCGAGGTGCCGGCCGCGCGGGCCGACGCGTAGAACGCCGAGGCGCGGCCCCGCGGCAGCGCGCCCTCCGCGGCGAATGCCCCGCGGGCGAGCGGACGCGAGAGGACCGGGAAGCCCGGGAAGACCTCGCGGCGGCGTCCGCCGTCGCCGCCCAGGGAGAGCGCGAAGCCCGAACGCGGATTCGCCGCCGGCGCGAGCGCGCGCCACGAGAGCCCCGCGCTCGCGGTCCAATCCGAATTGGTGCCGCGCGCGGCCCCGGCGTAGGTCGTGGCGTTACGCGTGAACGCGAGCGAGACGCGGCCGCGCGAGGCGGCGCGGAGCCCGGCGCCGACGGCCCAGCGCGTCCGCGTGAAGAGCGAGTCGACGACGTGGGCCTCGAGCCCGACGCTCGCGTCGAGCGGCCGACCGAAGAGCGCCGGCTCGCGGTAGCGCACGGCGTACTCGGTGCCCGCGGCGCCGAGCCCCGCCCAGCGGAGTCCCGCGGCGCGGCCCGTGCCGGCGATGTTCTCGAGCGCGAGATCGAGGGCGCCGGTCACGCCGCCCCCCTGCGCCGCGCCGAGCACACCCTCGAAGCGGCTGGAGCGCGACTCCTCGACGGGGACGACGATGCGCGCGCGATCGGGCGCGCTGCCGGGCGCCACGCGCGGATCGCCGACCACGGCGAAGAGTTCGCTCGCCAGGAGCCGGTCGCGCGCGGCCTCGATCTTCGCCGGGCGGAGCCGGTCGCCGCGCCGCACGCCCGCGATCGCCGCGGCGGCGCTCGGGCGCGTCGTCTTCGCCCCCTCCAATTCGAAGGACTCGAGCGTGACGGCGCCGCCCGTGCGGACCCGGAGATGGACCCACGTGACGGCGCCGGCCGGCACGATGGAGTCGACCGACGCGTCGCCCGCGTAGTGCGCCGACTCGAGCAGCAGATCGCGCACCGCCGCCACGCCCGACGCCACCGCGGCGAGGCGGCCGCGCCCCGCGCCCCCGGCGGCGCGGTCGAAGGCGCGCGCGTAGTCGGCGGCGCGCACGGAGTCGCCTTCGACGCGTACGGCCGCGCGAAGCGTCGTGCGCGGGGCCGCCGTCGCGGGCGAGAGGGACGACGCGGAGGATCGTGAGTTCGCGGTCGGCCCCGCGGCCGTGCGGTCGCCCGGCGCGTCGAATCCCAGCGTCGCCTCGCCGGGGCTCGAGCCCTCCCCCGGCCGGAGCACGAGCCGCACGGACGCGTCGAGCGCGCCGCCGACCGCCATGCCGTCGCGCACGCGAGCGGCGAGCGCCTCGAGTTCGAGCCGGGTCCAGAGCCGCGCGCGCGCGGCGGCCGCCGGTTCCGCCGCCGCGGCGGCGAGGAGCGAATCGTCGACGGCGGGCGCGAGGAGCGCGAAGCGGTCGCCGCGCGGCGCGTCGCCCATGGTCGAGGCGAACGCGCCCCCGCCGCCGAGGCAGGCGATCATCGCCAAGAGCGTGACCAGGCGCCGGCGCATCAGAACGAACTCCTCAGCTCGAGACGCGCGGTGTAGTTCCCCACGCCCCCCGGAATCGCGGCGCCGTTCAGCCCGAACGTGAGCTGGAGGCGATCGCGCATCGTCCAATCCGAGAGAAGGTCGTAGTCGAGTCGCTCCCCCAGGACCGGCGCGAGCACCGCGCCCGGCGGCGCGTAGACGCCCTCGCGCTCGGTCCGCCCCCAGAGGGCGCGCGCGTCGATGCGGAGCTTCCCGCCGGCGGCGCACCGCACCGCCGGGCCCGCCGACCATGTGGTCTGCGAACCGCCCTGGATCGCGTCGCGATCGAGCCGGTGGCGTCCGATGAGGGAGAGATTCCACTGCGGCCCGGCGGCGCGAGAGAGTTCCAGCTCGGCGCCGCGCCCCGTGAGCCGGCTCCGCGCGCGGTCGGGGGAATCGGATCGCGTCGACTCGTAGCGGCTCCGGTCGATCGTCACGCGCTCGGCGAGCCGAAGCCGGCCCGGGAGCGGATGGCGCGCGCGGAAGGTGGCGTCGCGCGACTCGCGCCCCACGCGGAGATTCTCGAGGTCGCCCACGAGTTCGCGGCGCGCGCCCGCCTCGGCGCGAAGCTCGAAGCGGGCGCCGGCCGGCACATACTCGACCGTCTGGCGCCCGCTCCATTCGCCGCGGATCGTCGCGTCGCCGTCGAGGTAGTCGCCGAAGCGGAAGGCGCGCTCGAGCCGTCCGAGCGGTAGCCGCGACTGGCTGTCGAGCCGGAGGAGCGTGCTCGCGCCGAGCGCGCGCCACCACGCGCGACGGGCCGCCGGCGTGCGCGCCCCGCGGGCCGGGTAGGCGTCGACGCGCCACTGCCACGACGCTTTGGTGCGTGTCGCGTCGGGCCCGGTCACACTGACGAATTCGTACCCGCCTCCGGGCGAGAGCGTGCCGGTCGCGTCGTAGGAGCCGAGCCCCGCGCCCACGGCGACGAGCGAGCGCCGGCGCTCGGGCTCGCGCACTTGGGAGACGTCCCAGCGGACTTCGCTCGTGAGCGCGCCGCCCGCGCGGCCGCCGGTGAGGACGACCTGCGCCAAGTCGGTGTCGGTCGCGCCCGTCGCGCCGCGGGCGCGGCGGCGCGCGAGCGACGCGTCGAGCGTGAGGATGTCGGCGCGGACGGTGGCGCCGCCGTCGTAGGCGACGGAGCGAAGCGTCCGATCGCCGGCGTCCGCGACGGGATCGACGGCCGATTCGAGATCGCGTCGCCAGGTCACGCCCCCGCGGACGCGCATCGCCGCGGAGGGCGATACGACGACGCTGCTCGAGGCGTAGCGGGCGTCCCGGCGCGCGAGCGAATCCCCTTCGGCGCCCGAGACGCGCTCGGTGCCGGCGCGGAAGCGCGGCTGCACGGCCCCGCGGTCGCGGCCCACGTCGAGATTCCAGCGCGATCGCCGTCCCGGGCCGCTCGCGCCTTCGTTGCGCGCCTCCTCCCACCGCGCCGTGCCCCCGACCGCGCCGCGCCACTCCGCTTCGGCGGCGCGGCGCTGGGACCGCGCGCCGTCGGCGAGCCGGCGGA
>DASTSZ010000134.1:0-4074 GCA_035760425.1 Candidatus Eiseniibacteriota bacterium
CGAGGAGGAGGCGCCGCCGGTTTACTACGGGTACGACACGCCCCCGCGGGCGCTCCGGACCTTCGAGCCCGCGTACCCAACGGCCGCGAAGGCATCCGGTTTCGAAGGAACTGTGGTGATCAATATCAACCTCGACGAGCGTGGAAGCATCTTACGGGCGTGGGTGGCTTCGGCCAACGCGCCGGAGCTCCTCATCTCGACCGCGCTCGACGCCGTCTACCAATTCCGGTTCGCGCCGGGGTTGGCGCGCGGCGTTCCCGTCCGATGCACCGTGGCGGTGCCGTTTCGGTTCTTCCTGAAGCGAACCACTTAACGCGATGGGGGGCAACACAATGAGTGCGGAGTCCGTGGCCGGCGCCGAGGCGCCCGAGACGAAAGGCGTGAACGAATTCGGCACGCTCGGAACGATCTTCCTCAATCCGCGAGGCACGTTCGCGGCGATGATGGAGAAGCCCAAGTACCTTCTGGCGATCATCCTCGTGGTGGTGGGGATGTCGGCGATGACCATCCCCGTCTTCCAGTCCGGGGTCGTGCTCGACGAGACGATCGCGAAGATGGAAGCGAAGGGCGCGCCGCAGAATCAGATCGAGGCCACCGAGAAGATCTTCAACTCGCCGGTCGGCATCGCCATGGGCGTGGGCGGCGCCGTCGTGGGCGTTCCGTTCTCGCTCCTGTTCAGCGCGGCGCTCCTCTTCTTCATGGGGAATTTCATGTTCGGGGCGAAGCTCCGGTATCCCCACTACCTGAGCGCGGCCTGCTACGGCTCGGTGGTCGGTCTGATCGACCACGTCGTGCGGACGCTCCTCGTCATCTCGAAGCAGACGATGGACGTGCGTCTCGGGCTGGGAAATCTCTTCGGGGACGAGCTCCCGTACGTCGGACGCGTCCTCGATTCGCTGACCGATCCGCTTCTTCTCTGGGCGATGGCGGTGACGGCGCTCGGCGTCGCGGTCTACGCCAAGAAGGGGTTCGGATTCGGCGTCCTCGTGTCGCTGCCGAGCCTCCTGATCACCATCCTGCTTTCGGGAATGCGCTAGCGGCGGAAACCAAACGCCGGCCACCGGCGTACCAGAACTACCGCCCTCCGGGGCGGCCCTGTCGATTCGACCCGTGTCCCTGATCTGGAGAGAACGCATGCGATTCGGTCTTCGCTTCGCCCTCAGCGCCCTCGCCGCGACCGCCGTGTTGTCGGCCGGCGAACCGGCGCCGCCGCCGGCTCGCGCCGCGGCCGACTCCACCACGGCCGTCCCCGCGCAGACGGGCGAAGTCTGGTCGCTCGCGCGCTGCATCCAAGCCGCCCTCGAGAGCAACGGCGACATCCGCGGCGCGAAGGCGAGGACCGTGCAAGCCCGCGGCGGCGCATTGGGCGCGTGGTCGAACATCCTGCCGACAATCTCCGCGGACGCGACCTACTCGCGCGTGGAGCCGGACAAACAGAGTTCGATCCGGATCACCGACGTCGTCACCCCGGGGGCGCCGCCCGACACGACCACGTACGCCGGGTCGGCCGACCGCATCACGTCTCGCGTGCTCTCCGCGAGCGCGCAGGCGAATCTCTTTCACCTCTCGGCGTGGAGCCAGAAGAAGCGCCAGAATCAGATTCGCTCGAGCGTGGAGCAATCGGAATCGGAGACGCGTAACGACGTCGTCTACCGGGTCAAGCAGCAGTACTTCGAATGCGTGAAGGCCGTTCGACTGGCCGAGGTGGCCCGCGAATCGGAACGCCTCGCGCGCGACGAGGAAACGCGGTCCGAGGCGCTCTTCCAGGTGGGAAGCGTCGCCAGGGGAGACGTTCTCAAAGCCCGCGCGCGCCGCGCCTCGACGCAGTTGAGCCGGATCCAAGCCGAGAATCAGGTCCAGATCCAGAATCACCGCCTGCGCCAATTGATCGGAGTCTCGGGCGGCGCCATCGCGGTCGAGACGTCGATGGAGGAGGCGGTGACGCTCCCCGATTCGTCGAACGTCGTTGCGAGCGCCCTGAAGTTCCGCCCGACCATCGCGAGCGCCTACGCGTCCGAGAAGGCGGCGCGAACCGGGCTCTTCGGCGCGCGGGCGGCGAGACTCCCCTACGTGACGGGGCAGGTGAGCGTCGACCGTCAAAAGCTCAAGGAGCGCCAGGACCTCACGGGGTACGGCACCTACGACGAGGAATCGCCGGCCACCACGCAATGGAGCGGCGCCGTCCGTCTCTCGCTCCCGATCTTCGACGGGCTCGCCCTCGAGGGGAACATGCGCTCGGCGAAGGGGCAGCTCCTCGAGGCGGAGGCGAGCCGCCGGCAATTGGAACTCGACGTCGCCGTGGAGACCCAGCAGGCGTGGCTCCTCCTGAAGGAAGCGGTGGAGCGGATCGCCGTCGCGCGCGAGGGCGTGGCGTCGGCGGAAGAAGATCACAAGTTCTCAAAGAGCCGCTACGAGCTGGGCGCGGGGACCTACCTCGACCTGCTCAACGCGGAGGTGAGCCTCGAGCAGGCGCGTCAGCAGCTCGTCGAGGCCCAAGCCGACGCGCGCGTCGCCGAAGCGGCGCTGGAGCGGGCGATCGGGGAGCGGCGCTACTAAGCGCCGCGCGGGGGAAAGCGACTCATGAAAGGCCGGACCAAGGCGCTCCTCATCGGAGGAGGCGCGCTGCTCGTGATTCTCGTGATCGTGGCCAACGTGGCCCGGTCCTCCGGCGGGAAGACCGCCGTGCAGGTGGGGGAGGTCAGGAAGGGGACGATCACCTCGACGGTTCGTGCCCCCGGTCGGACGCAACCGGAAACGATGGTGAAAGTGAGCGCCGACGTTCCGGGCAAGGTGATTCGACTGGCGATCAAGGAGGGGGACCGCGTGAAGCGCGGCCAATTCCTCCTCCAGATCGACGACATCGAGTATCGCGCCCAGGTGGCGAACGCCGAGGCCGCGCTGCAGGCCGCGCGCTCGAACCTCCGGCAATCGGAGGCGGCGTTCGCGCAGAGCGACGCCGCGCTGAAGCGGAAGGAGAGCCTCTTCCAGCAAAAGCTGGTCTCGCCGGAGGAGCTCGACGTGGCGAGGACGACGCGCGACAGCGACAAGGCGCGGCTCGACGCCCGCCGCGAGGACGTGGCGCAGAGTTCGGCGAGTCTCGTCATCGCGCGCGATCGACTCCGGAAGACGCGCTTCGTTTCGCCGCTCGACGGCACCGTGACGCAGCTCGCCATCGAGGAAGGCGAGATCGTGATCACGGGGACGATGAACAATCCCGGGACCGTCATCCTCACCGTGGCCGACCTTCGTCAAATGAAGGTGGAGGCCGACGTCGACGAAACCGACGTCTCCTCGGTCCGGATCGGGCAGACGTCCAAGGTCACCGTCGACGCGCTCCCCGACACCGCGCTGACCGGGAAGGTGACCGAGATCGCCAATTCGCCCACGATTTCCGGCGTGGGCAGCCAGGATCAGCAGACGAACTTCCTCGTCGACGTCATGATCGACTCGCCGCCGGCGATGCTCCGGCCCGGCATGACGGCCGACGTCGAGATCACCACCGCGACGCGGGACAGCGTGCTCCTGGTTCCGATCCAGGCGGTCGTCGTGCGAACGCCGGAGGAGCTCGAGCCGGCGTCCAAGCGGCGCGCGAAGAAGCGGAGCGGAAAGGCCGCGGCCGCCTCCGCGACGCCGACCGCGGCCGCGTCGGCGAAGGATGGCGGCAAACCGGTGGAGCTGCGCGGCGTCTTCGTCATGGGGAAGGACGGCGCCGTCGAGTTCCGCAAGGTCACGACCGGCCTCTCCAGCGACACCGACTACGAAGTGACGGGCGAACTGAAGCCCGGCGAGAAGATCGTCACCGGTCCGTTCCGCGTCCTGCGCACGCTCAAGCCGGAGCAGCGCGTCCGCGTCGAAGAACCCAAGAAGCCCGGCCAGCAGGAGAAGAAATGAGCGTCGAGAACGAGCCGGCGGGGGCCGCCACGCCGTCGGCGGACGGAATGCTGATCGACATCCGCGACGTTCGGAAGATCTACGTGATGGGGACGAACGAAGTGCGCGCGCTGGACGGCGTCGATCTCCAAGTGAAGAAGGGCGAATACTTGGCGATCATGGGGCCGTCGGGCTCGGGCAAGT
>DASTSZ010000135.1:0-2141 GCA_035760425.1 Candidatus Eiseniibacteriota bacterium
ACGTTGCCGCCCTTGTCCACGCGGAACTCGATCTTGCCGGCCTTCGTCTCGCGCACGGCCTGACCGACGTTGAAGGTCACCGTGCCCGCCTTCGGGTTGGGCATCAGCCCGCGGGGGCCGAGGACGCGACCGAGCTGGCCGAGCTGGCCCATCTGGTCGGGGGTCGCGATGAGCACGTCGAACTCGAGCCAGCCGTCCTTGATCTTCTGCAGGAACTCCGCGCCCACGTAATCGGCGCCCGCTGCCTCCGCCTCGCGCGCCTTGTCGCCGACGGCGACCACGAGCACGCGGACGGTCGAGCCGGTGCCGGCCGGGAGGACGACGGTGCCCCGCACGACCTGATCGGCGTGCCGCGGATCCACGCCGAGGCGAACCACCGCCTCGACGGTCTCGTCGAACTTGGCGAACGCCGACTTCTTCACGATCTCGAGCGCCTGGCGCGGCTGATACGCCGTGCCCAGCACGCGGTTCTTCGCGGCGGTCTGATACTTCTTGCCGTGAGTCTTCATCAGTCCACGACCTCCACACCCATCGAGCGGGCCGCGCCGGCGACCATCGCCATCGCGGACTCGATCGAGTCGGTGTTGAGATCGGGCATCTTCACCTCGGCGATCTGACGGACCTGCGCCTTGGTGATCTTCCCGACCTTGTTGCGATTCGGCTGACCCGATCCCTTCTCCAGGCCGATCGCCTTCTTCACGAGGATCGCCGCGGGAGGCGTCTTCAGGATGAAGGTGAACGACTTGTCGGTGAAGATCGTGATCTCGACCGGCAGGATCGTATCCTGGCCCTGCGTGCGAGCGTTGAACTCCTTGCAGAACGCCATGATGTTGATGCCCTGCGGGCCGAGCGCCGTTCCCACCGGAGGAGCCGGATTGGCCTTCCCCGCCGGGATCTGGAGCTTCACGAAGCCCGAAACCTTCTTTGCCACACTTCCTCCTTTGCGTATGCCCAAGGGCGTCGCCTCGGGTCGTACTGCCACTCTTCTTTCACGTCGCAGTGGTCGGCGACGCGGGCGCGAGCCCGTTCGTCGGTCAACGGTTCATCGGTCTTCGGCCACCCTCGGGCTATCCCCAACAACCTCGAAGCATCCCGACGCCGGCCGTCAACTGAAAAACCGCAAACTGACGAACGGTACGGACGGCGAAGCCGTCAGTACCCTTTCAACTGCAGATAATCCAACTCCACCGACGTCGGCCGTCCGAACAGGCTCACCGACACCCGGACCTTCCCCTTGTCCGCCATCACTTCCTCGACCGTGCCGTTGAAGTCCGTGAACGGTCCCTCCGTGATCGCGACGGCCTGACCGACGAGGAACGGGATCTCCTCCTTCGGCGCGGCCTCTTCCACCTCGTCGGCGATGCCGAGGAGACGGTTGACCTCTTCCGGGCGCAGTGGCTGCGGCAGCCGCTCGTGCCCGACGAACTTGATCACACCCTGGATGCCGTTGATGGTGTGCAGGGTCTCCTGCGTCATCACCATCTCCACCAGCACGTAGCCGGGGAAGATCTTCCGCTCCACGGTGACCTTCTTGCCGTTCTTGATCTCGACGACTTCCTGCGTCGGCACGAGCGCCTGTCGAATGACGCGCTCCTCCGGCGGACGGGGATCCGCTTCGATCTTTCGCTGGATCAGCGAGCGCACCTTGTTCTCGTGGCCGGCGGTCGTCTGAATCGCGTAGAAGCGGTGTTCCATGCGTTCAGCGCCCCGAGAAGAGCGAGGGGATCAGCGTGACGAGCACCTGTGCCAGCACGAGGTCGAGCAGCCAGATGAACAGCCCGAGCAGCAGCACGAACGCGATGATGGCGATCGTGGCGCGCTGGACGTCCGGGCGCTCCGGCCACGTCACCTTCTTCATCTCCGCCACCACCGCCTGATAGAACGACGGGATGCCGCGAACGGTGCTCACCACCTTGTTCTCGGAGGCGGTCGGCGGTGCGACGTCGACGGCCATTACTTGGTTTCCTTGTGGAGCTGATGCTTGTTGCAGCGGGGGCAATACTTCTTCCACTCGACGCGCTCCGGGTGGAGGCGCTTGTTCTTCATGGTGAAGTAGTTGCGATTCTTACACTCGCCGCACGCGAGGATGATCTTTTCCCGAGGCACTTTTCAATACTCCTTAGGTGAATTCAGTCCGCGTC
>DASTSZ010000136.1:0-5611 GCA_035760425.1 Candidatus Eiseniibacteriota bacterium
GATCGGCGACGGGGATGTCGCACCAGACGGCGCGATTGTGCTTCGAGTTGAAGTCCGTCATGAGTCCTCCTCGAGGGGCGCCTGCACCGCCAGCATCCCGACGGCCGCCGCCGCGCCGCGACCTTCACGGAGCCGCATCCCCGCTACCGCACCCACGCGAGCGTGACTCCGAGAACCACCGGGAACGAATTGGCGGCCCCGCCGAGGGGAAGGCGCACCGCGAGTCCGGGGCGAATCGGCCCGCGCAGGAAGTCCGCGTGAAGATCCGCTTGCGTGATGGTGCGCGCGCCGACGTTGCTGTAGTCCTCGGTCACCAGCGCGCGGCCGGAGAACCCGGTCCCGACGCGCACGCAGCGCCCGACGTAGCCGACATCGAGCGAGTAGAGAGCCCAGAGTTCGGTCTCGTCCGGGCCGTTGTCGAGGAAGTGAAGCGCCGGACCGAACCGAACGCGATAGGCGATCCGGTTCTCCGTCGTCTCGCGAAGATTGACCGCGAACTGGAGCGACGTCGTTTGGTAGGCGAACGCCTCGTACCGAGCGGCGTCCGTGGCCTGGCCGGTCAGAAGCGCGAAGAAGTCCGATTCGGACGTGAGCGGGGGCCGAACGCCTACTTCCACGAAGAGCGGGCTCGTGGCCGAGCGCGTTTCGATTCCGATGTAGGGGTTCCCGATGCTCGACTGACGGCCCGGCGCGTAGAAGTAGTAGTAGCCGCCCGAGTTCTCGTGCCGCACGTACGGCAGTTCGCCCACGAAGGCGATGCGATCGCTCAGCCGGATGCGGCCGCCCAGAAAGTACGCCGCGGAAAGCGAGCCGGCGTCGATGTGCTCCACGTTCGGCCGGAGCATCTCGAGCAGGACGGCGCTGTCGGTGTCGCGGGGAAGCCAGAGCGACTGCGCGAAGGCGGGCGATGGAGCGAGCAGCGGGGCGACGAACGAGAGCAGCGAAACGAGCGCGAATCGAACGGAACGAACGACGAGGCGACGCATGACACCCCCCCGGGTTTGGGCGCTGGATTTCGAGTATACGCCCGGCGGCGAAGGCCCCCTAATCGCTCGCGCGCGACGCGGCGCGGGCCGTTGGCGCGCCCGCGCCGGCGTTCGCATCCGCGGGCGACCGCGATCCCGGGTATCCCTCGACGAAGCGGCGCAGCTTGCGGTAATAGGAGTGAAAGCCGAAGGCGCGCATCTCCTCCAACGCCTCGGTCTTCCTCCACCCGCTCTTCTCCATGCGATAGATCGCGGCCATGGCGCCGGTTCGATCGCGGCCGCGCTTGCAGTGGAAGAAGACGGGGCGCTGCGCGGGGTCGGAGACGACGTCGAGGAATTGTTCGATCTGCGCCGACGTGGGGACGGCCGCTCCGAAGATTCCCGCGTGCATGGGAATCTCGATGTAGTTGATTCCCAAGCGGGCGAGCTTCTCGGCCTCGTCGGGATCGTGTCGGAGGCCGATGACCGTTCGAAATCCCCGCGCCTTCAGTTCCTGAAGCCCGGCGTCCGTCGGCTCTGCCCCGCGCGCGAGTCCCGGCTCGATCTCCGCGAAGTTCTCGATGCCGCTCACCTCGGGCCGCGCGATCGCGAAGGGCCGGCCGCTCGCGGTCGCGATCTGGTCGAGCACGCGGGCGTCCGCGCGGATCGAAGTCAAGGCGCCACTGGCGCCCCCGGCCGCGAGCGCGAGGAAGAACGCCAGCGCCCCCGCGGAAATCCGCCGGCGATCGCGCCTCCCGCCGCGCACGGTCGAGTGCCGAAGCTTCACCGCGCCGCCTCCGCCGCCCGCGCCACCGCCGGCAACAGATAGCTCTCGCCCACGTCGATCGGCACCACCGTCGGTCCGAGCGCGTGCTCGAGTTCGCCGAGCCATCGCGGGCCGTGGCGGAAATTCTTCCCGTTGTAGGCGCCGTGGTGGATCGGAATGACGACCGGCATGCCAAGTTCGGCCACCGCGACGATCGCCTCCGGCGAGTGAAGGTGCGCGTTGATGTTCATGAGCGCGATGTCGGGATCGAAGCGCGCGCCGACGTCGGCGAACCCGTCGAAGTATTCGGTGTCGCCGCTGTAGTAGATCGTCGCGTACGGAGTCCGAATCACGTACCCCACCGCGCGCCCGTCGGCCCGCGCGCGAAGGGAGTGACGCCCGCCGGGATGATGCGCCGCGACGGCGACGATGGAGCCGCCCGGAATCGCGAATTCATCCCCCGGCGCCATGACGCGCGCGCGAATCCCGCGCTGCCGCAGGTAACGCGCCGCCGGGGCGGGCGCGAGAATGACCGCGTCGGCGGGGAATTGCCGCAGCGTCGCCGCGTTCAGATGATCGTGATGCGCGTGCGAAATGAGCACGACGTCGGTTTGGTCGTACGCGGAGGCCGGCGGCGCGGGAATGAGCCGGCGGCGAATCGTGGCGTAGTGATCGGTGAAGACCGGGTCGGTGACGATGCCCACGCCCCCGACGTCGATGTAGGCGCAGGCGTGACCCCAAAAGGTGATGGCGTTCGGTTCGGGCTCGGGTGCGTACATGGAGGAAGGTCCCTGGTGGAGGTGGCTCACGCCGGCGCAATCGGTGGCGAGGACGACGAGAAGGGCGCACGCGCCCAGCCGGCGGAAATCCATACGCGGCATTACCCCGGGGCGGCGCCGATTCTCCGCCGGCCGCCGCGACCCGCCACGGCGCGCGGGGGACGCGCTAAGATCGCCCCATGAAGACGGTTCGGGCGGCGCTCCTCTACTTCGTCGTGGTCTTCGGAGTCGGGTTCATCCTGGGGACCGCGCGCGTCCTGTGGGTCGTGCCCCGGCTCGGGCCGCGCGCGGCGGAGCTGATGGAGGCGCCGATCATGGTCGCGGCGAGTTTCTGGGCGGCCCGATGGATCGTGCGGCGGATGGAAGTTCCGGCGGCGCGAACGGCGCGCCTCGGGATGGGCGTCGGCGCCCTCCTGCTGATGCTCGCGGCGGAGTTCGGGCTGGTGCTGCGCGTGCGGGGGATCGGGATCGCCGAGTATTTGGCGACGCGCGATCCGGTCTCCGGGACCGCCTACTACCTCGCGCTCCTCGTCTTCGCGCTCGCGCCGATCCTCATTTCCCGAGCGCCTTCCGACACTCCGCGAGCCCCGAGGCGATGATCGCGAGTTCATCCTGGGAGATATTCGCGGTCGGCTCCTTCGCGATCAGGCGCCGATGCTCCGATTGCGCGCCTTCGAACCACGCCTCGGCGCGCCGCCAATGATCCGCGGCCGCGCCCACCGCCGGGTGCGCGGCGCCGCCCGCGCCGCCCGCCGCCCCCGCTGAACGCTTCGCCCGCCCCGCCTCCACGATCCCCATCGCGAGCCTCGCCTCGATCAACTCTTGAGGGAATCGCGTGTCGGTCGTATCGGCGCGCGCGTAGCGCTCCAACTCGGGAATCAACGGCCGCAGCGTCGCCTCCGCCTCGTCGAACCGCCCGTTCGCGGCGAGCGCGTGGCCGACCAGCGTGCGGCTGATGGCGTGGCTCACCGCGTAGTCCTCGTTTCCGGGATCTCCCTTCGTCGCGGCGGCGGTGATCGCGTTCGACGCGAGCGCTTCGCGCAAGGCGCCCGCCGTGTCGCGCGTTCGCAAGAGCAGGATGCGCCCCGTCCCGTAGCTCACCGAGCCGAGTCGGCGGCGAAGGGCCACGTCGTCGGGCGACGCCTTCACCAGAGGCTCGAGGATCGCCCGCGCGCGGCTGAGTGCGGCGAGCGAGCTGTCGGGCGCGCCGGGCAACAGCGCGAGCGCCTCCGAGTAGCCGATCGTGGCCTGGGCCAGCGCGCGCTTGTGGCTCGCCTCGGCGGGTTCCGCGTCGGCGAGCGCCTGGAACTCGGCGAGCCCCCGGCGCAATTCGGCGACGCCCTCCTCGACGCGCCCGGCCGCCACGAGCGAGAGCCCGTGATTGTGGCGCATGCGAGGCGAGTTGATCCGATAGCGCGGCTCGTCGGGCTTCAGCTCCTTCAGCCGCGCGATCAACACGAGACTGCGGGCCGACATGGCCAGCATCTCCTCCGGCTTTCCGTGCTCTTCGTCGTAGTTTCGGATCTTGTTCAGGATCGACATGAGATCGACGATGTACTCGGCGTGCGTCGGATCGCGGCGCACCAACTCCTCGCGGAGCGCGAGCGACTTCTTGAACGACCGATAGGCCTCCTCGCTTCGCCCGACGTTCGCCGCCCACGCCGCGCCCTGCACGGTGCCGAGTTTCTCGAACGCGTCGGCGAGCGTGCGGACGAGCGCGGTGTCCTGCACGCCCTCGGTGGCGATGCCGTTCAAATACGTGGTCGCCATGTCCACGACCTTCGCCCGGAGCGGCGTGGCGCCCGGAATCGTCGCGAGTCCCTCGTTCACGTCCCAGAGAACGGTGTTCGCCATGACCGTCACGTCGCGGAGCCGCCGTTCCGCCGTGGCGCGCTCCCGCTCGGCGACGCGCGCGCTCCAGAGCGAGAACGCGGCGCCGGCGACGACCGCGAGGAGCGCGACGCTCCCCATGACGACCGCGGTGCGATTGCGCCGGACGAACTTCGACGCGCGATACGACCACGTGGACGGCCTCGCCTCCACCGGGCGGCCGTCGAGGTAGCGGCGGAGATCGGCGGCGAGTTCCTCCACCGATCCGTAGCGGCGCGTCGTCTCCTTGGAGAGCGCCTTCAGCACGATATTGTCGAGATCCCCGGAGAGCGCCCGCCCGAGCGCCGCCGGCCCGCCCGTCGGCGGCCGCGGAAGGGATCGCGTGCTCGTCTCCGGCGCCGCCGCCACGCTCGTCGTGGCGCCGCGCGTCGCGCCCTTCGCCGTCCCGGTCTCCACCACCGCCGTGCTCGGCCGCACCGGGTCGCGCTCCAACACGGTGCGCACCAGTTCGGCGGCGCCCTCGGCGCGCGTGGGGTAGGGGCGCACGCCCGTCACGAGCTCGTAGAGGAGGACGCCGAGCAAGTAGACGTCGGAGGAGGTCGTGACCTCGGCGCCCCGCAACTGCTCGGGGCTCGCGTACTCCGGCGTGAGCGGCGCGTGAAGCGTCGTGAGATCGGGCTCCGGCGCGATTCCTTCCTGCGAGAAGATCTTCGCCACGCCGAAATCGAGGAGCCGCGGCGCGCCGTCGGACGTGACGAGGACGTTGCCCGGCTTGATGTCGCGATGGAGCACGAGGCGACGATGCGCCGCTTCCACCGCGCCGCAGAGCGTGAGGAAGAGGCGAAGCCGCGCGCGGAGCGTCGGCGCGTTCTCCGAGCACCACTCGTAGAGCGGCACGCCGTCGACGTATTCCATGACGAGCCAGGGGAGCCCTTCGGACGTGGTGCCGCCGTCGAGGAGGCGCGCCATGTTCGGATGGTCGAGCGAGGCGAGGATCTGCCGTTCGCGGCGGAAGCGGCGCACCATCTCGTCGGTGGCGAGCCCGTGGCGGATGAACTTGAGCGCGCCGCGCTGCTGGTACTGGCCGTCCTCGCGCTCCACGAGATAGACGACGCCCATGCCGCCTTCGGCGAGCGGGCGAACCACCTTCCAGGATCCGACCGACTGGCCCGGCTTCGGCGCCTCGGGAAGGCTCACGGCGGGCATCTCGATCGGAAGCGATCCCGGCTCCAGGAATTCGCCGGCGGCGTCGTGGCTCGCGAGGAGCGAAC
>DASTSZ010000137.1:0-8561 GCA_035760425.1 Candidatus Eiseniibacteriota bacterium
CAAGGGCGCACGGGCGGCGCCGTCTCGCTCGCGGTCGGCATGGCGAACATCCTCCGCCAGATCCCCGGCATGAGCGGCATGATGGCCTACTGGTATCACTTCGCCATCATGTTCGAGGCCGTCTTCATTCTGACCGCGCTCGACACCGGGACGCGCGTGGCGCGCTATCTCTTCCAGGACGTCCTGGGCCGCGTCTGGGCGCCGCTCGGTTCGACGACCAACGTCTGGAGCGTCGCCTTCGTGGGAATCGTCGTCTGTTTCGCGTGGGGCTTCCTCATGATGACCGGGACGGTCGACACGATCTGGCCCCTCTTCGGCGTCTCGAACCAGCTCCTCGGCGTCATCGCGCTCGCGGTCGGGACGACGTTCATCCTCCGCACGCGCCCCGCGGTCTACGCGCTCACGACGCTGCTGCCCTGCGCATTCCTCACGGTCACCACCATGACGGCCGGCGTGCTCAACACGTTCCGCTATCTCTCGCCCGCCTACATCGCCGACAAGGGACCCCTGGTCGCCTACATCGACGGCATCCTCTCCATCGTGCTCCTCCTCTTGGTCGCCGTCGTCCTGGGGGACTCGGTGCGCCGCTGGATGCGCATCCTCGCCGAGCGCCGCCGCGGCGCGACCGAGATCGCGCTGGCCGCCCCGCCGCTCGAGCCGGGACCCGCCGGCACCACGTAACTCCTAGGCCCCCCAGCGGGTTCACCCTCCGGACCATGGGCGGCCGGGCTCCATCCTCCCGATAATCGGGATGGAGCCATGAGACCCAACCACGTCGTATCGGTCCTTGTCGCGGCGGCCCTCCTCCTGGGGGTGCACGCGCGCGCCCAAGAGAGCAGCGAGTGCCTCGACTGCCACGAGGACCGCGATCTCGCCGGCACGCGCCACGGGAAGGCCATTTCCGTCTACGTCGACGCGGCCAAGCTCAAGTCCTCCATCCACGGCTCCGTCGACTGCGTCGACTGCCACGCCGACCTCGAGGGGAAGGAGCTCCCGCACGACGACGAATTGAAGCCGGCGGCGTGCGGCTCCTGCCACGACGACATCCAGGCGCTCCACTCGAAGTCGCTGCACGGGAAGGCGATCGCGCGCGGCGATCCGCTCGCGCCGCGCTGTCAGAACTGCCACGGCGGCCACGACGTCGTGCGCGTCAAGGACGCGCGCTCGCCCGTGGCCCCGCTCCGCGTGCCCTTCCTCTGCGGCAAGTGCCATCAGGAGGGGGCGCCCGTTCAGCGGCAGCGGACGATCCACCAGGACCACATCCTCGAGAACTTCTCGGAGAGCATCCACGGCGAGGGGCTCTTGAAGAAGGGGCTCACCGTCGCGCCGAACTGCGCCTCCTGCCACACGCCGCACTCGATCCTTCCGCACACCGACCCGGCCTCCTCGATCGCGCGCGCCAACATCGCGAAGACCTGCACGCAGTGTCATGCCGAGATCGAGGCGGTCCACCGGAAGGTGATCAAGGGCGAGCTCTGGGAGAAGGAGTCGCACCGGCTGCCGGCGTGCGTCGACTGCCATCAGCCGCACAAGGTGCGAAAGGTCTTCTACGACCAGGGCATGGCGGACAAGGACTGCATGCGCTGCCACGGCGACGCCGAGATCAAGGCGAGCGCGGGCGGCCGTTCGCTCACCGTGCGCGGCGACGATCTCGCGCACTCGCGCCACTCGAAGGTGTCGTGCAGCCAGTGCCACACCGGCGTGAGCCCGTCCCGCGTGCGGGCCTGCGAGACGATCGTCCAGAAGGTCGACTGCGCCTCCTGCCACGCCGAGGTCGGTCAGGAATACCAGGCGAGCATGCACGGGCAACTGACGGCGAAGAAGGACGCGAACGGCCCCACCTGCAAGGAGTGCCACGGAAATCACGGCATCCGCGGCAAGGACGACCGCGAGTCGCCCACCTTCCCGACGAACGTGCCGCGCCTCTGCGCGAGCTGCCACCGGGAAGGGGAGAAGGCGGCCAAACGCTACAAGGGGACGCAGCACGACATCATCGAGCACTACACCGAGAGCATCCACGGCAAGGGGCTCATGAAGAGCGGCCTCACGGTGACGGCCATGTGCACGAACTGCCACACGGCCCACAGCGTGCGCCCGAAGAAGGACCCGGCCTCGAGCGTGAACCCGGCGAACATCCCCGCCACGTGCGGCAAGTGCCACTACGGCATCGAGGAGCAGTTCCAGAAGAGCGTCCACGCGACGCAGGTGGGCAAGACGAAGAAGGATCTACCGGTCTGCAACGACTGCCATTCGGCCCACACCATCCGGCGGACGGACGAGACCGGCTTCAAGCTCGACATCATGACGAAGTGCGGGCGTTGCCACGAGAAGATCTCGGAGAGCTACTTCGAGACCTATCACGGCAAGGTCTCGCAGCTCGGCTACACGAAGACGGCGAAGTGCTACGACTGCCACGGATCGCACGACATCCTGGCCACCGACGATCCGAAGTCGCACCTGAGCCGGGCGAACGTGCTCACGACCTGCCGGAAGTGCCACCAGGGCGCCACGCGCCAGTTCGCGGGCTACCTGACGCACGCGACGCACCACGACTCGAAGAAGTACCCGTTCCTCTTCTACACGTTCTGGGGGATGACCTCGCTCCTCATCGGGACGTTCCTGGTGGGCGGCCTCCACACCATCCTCTGGTTCCCGCGCGCGTTGCAACTGCGGCGGGAGCGGGACCGGGCGGAGCGCGAGGCGGAGGGCGCGTCGGGCGAGCCGGGGACGCCGCCGGCGTCGAAGGCGGAGGGGGAGGGCGCGGAGCCCGTGGCTCGGACCGGCGAGGCGGGAGCCGAGGCCGAACGGAAGGAGGCGACGCGTGACGACGGTGCCTAAGGGCGCGCACGTGCGGCGGTTCTCGCGCCTGAACCGGATGCTCCACATCACCATGATCGTGAGCTTCCTGAGCCTCGCCCTCACGGGGATGACGCTCAAGTTCTCGTACACGGGATGGGCGCGGTTCCTCTCGCACCTCTTCGGCGGGTTCGAGTCGGCGGGCTACGTCCACCGGATGGCCGCGGTCCTCCTGATCATCGCCTTCGCGGTGCACGTCACCGATCTCGTGCGGCGCCGGAATCGCGAATACGGCTCGTGGCGCGCGCTCCTCTTCGGGGCCGACACGATGCTCTTCACGGGGAAGGACCTGAAGGAGTTCATCGGGAGCATCCGGTGGTTCCTGGGGAAGGGGCCGCGGCCGCGCTACGGGCGCTGGACCTACTGGGAAAAGTTCGACTATTTCGCCGTCTTCTGGGGGATGATGGTCATCGGGTCGACGGGGCTCATGCTCTGGTTCCCGGAACTCTTCACCCGGCTCGCGCCGGGCTGGGTCATCAACGTGGCGACGATCATCCACAGCGACGAGGCGCTCCTGGCCGTCGGATTCATCTTCACCGTGCACTTCTTCAACACGCACCTGAGGCCCGAGAAATTCCCGATGGACCTGGTCATCTTCACCGGCAGCATGCCGCTCGAGGAGTTCAAGCAGGACAAGCCGGGGGAGTACGAAGCGCTGGTGAAGCGCGGCGACCTCGAGTCGCACTTGGTGGAGCCCTATCCGCCGATCGTCCTTCGCGCGGTGCGCGCCTTCGGATTCACGGCGGTGACGATCGGGTTCCTCGTGGTGCTCGGGATCCTCTACGCCATGCTCTTCGCCTACCGTTGAGCCCGCCGGCGCGGAAGTCCCGCCCGGCGCGCGCGCCCGCCCTCTCGCTCACCTACCGGCGGATCTACGCCGCGGTCCGGAAGATTCCCCGCGGCCGCGTCGCGACGTACGGCGACATCGCGCGTCTGGCGGGGATGCCCCGGCAGCCGCGGCTCGTCGGCTACGCCCTCCACGCCACGCCGGCGGGCGTCCGCATTCCGTGGCATCGCGTCGTGAACGCGCAGGGGAGGATCAGCACGGGCCGGGGCGTGGCGGGCGGCGAACTGCCGCAGCGATTCCGGCTGGAGCGGGAAGGCGTGGCGTTCGGGCCGAACGGGCGCATCCCGCTCGACGTCTACCGCTGGACGCCCCGCCGAAAATAGAATCGGCCCGCCGCGCGTACGCGGCGAGCCGAGGGGATCGCGACCGAGGAGAGCGTCAGTTGTTGTTGATGTCGGAATCCTTGAAGTTCGCGACCTGGACCGGCAGGCTCGCCCGGGCCGTCACGCGGTCGCCGTTGTTCCCGCCGTTGATGTGATTGAATCCGGTCAGCGTAATCCGCGCCGTGGTGCTCGTGGCGAGGTTCGTCGGGAGCGAGGCCTTCACGCCGATGTCGGTCAGCGCGATCGAGATGTCGGCCGTCTCGCCGGAGTTCACGATGCCGGAGACGCCGCCCGACACGGGCGGGTAGACGCCGTTGTCGAACGTCACGGTGTAGCCGGTGACGACGATCTGCGAGAAGGGCGTGCCCGGCGCGAGCGTCGCGCCGCCGTCGTTCGGGATGTTCGTCACGGTGAGCTGCACCTCGTCGGCCACGACGGTGCCCGAGTCCGAGACCAAGTCGCTATAGTAGACGCCGCCGTCGTTCACGCTCACGACCTGCAGGATGTTGCGCGACGACTCGTCCGTGCAGCCGTTCAACGCTCCCAGCGCTCCGAGCGCCGCGAGAGCGATGACGAACACCTTCACCGTCTTCATGTCGGTCTCCTTGGTTGCCGCGATCCCCATCGCGAGCGAAATACGAATGAGAATGGAAAAACCCCTGGGGTGTAAAGCAAGGGGCATGCCGCGGCGGGCGACGTTCAGAGCTTTCGCTAACCGACATGAATTCAACAAGTTGGGCGTGCGGGCGAATTCGCGGAGGCAAAACGAAAGGCGGGGTCCATGCATTTCGCATGGACACCCGCCGGACTGCAATCGAGCGGAGGGCCGATTCCGGCCGCCCCGAAGGGTCTTACTTCCGGGCCATCGACATCGAGGCCGCGGCCTGGAAGCGCCGGTTCACCTCGTCCCAGTTGATGTTCCGCATGAACGCTTCGAGGTAGGCCTTCCGGTCCGAGCCGTAGTCGATGAAGTACGAGTGTTCGTACGTGTCGACGTTCAGCACGGGAAACGTGCCCCAGACGCCGCCCTGATTCTGCGAGTCGCCGATGAAGTTGTGGAGACGGCCGTCGGTCGGATCGAACGCGAGGACGACCCAGCCGCGCGCGCACATGCCGGAGGCCTTGAAGTCCTCCTCCCACGCGGCGAACGTGCCGAAGTCTTCCTTGATCTTGTCGACCACCTCGCCCTTCGGCTGGCCGTCGCCGCCCATCACCGCGAAGTAGATCTCGTGCAGGATCTGACCGTTCGCGGCGAACGTCTCCTCGTGCTTCATGCCGCGCATGTCGGAGTAGATCTGGTTCGCCTTGCTCCGGTCGACCTTCGCCAGCGCCTCTTCGATTTCGTTCCGCTTGTTCACGTAGCCCGCGTAGAGCTTGTCGTGATGGATCTCGATCGTCTTCGAGCCGATTCCCTTCAGCGCATCATTCGCGTAGGGAAGGGGCTTCACCACGTGCTTCGACATGGACGATTCTCCTTTCCGTTGGTTCTCCCCGGACGTCGGGGGGTCGTCTTCGTTGGATGCGGCTCAGACCGGGACGGGATCGCCCGGAAGCCGCTTTCGGATCGATTCGATGCGGAAGCGCCGCATTCCCGTCTCGAACTCGATCTCCACCTCGGCCCCGGGGCTCAGGCCCAGGAGCGGGCGCGCCAAGGGCGCGCGGTAGGAGAGGATGCCCTCCCCGAGGAGATGGTCGCCCTCGCCCAGGATCCAGAACCGGGTGGGCTCGCCCGCGCCGACGGGCGATAGGAAGACCTCGGTGCCCGCGCCGACGCGGCTCGGGTCGATCTCGAGCGACTCGAGGATCTGCGTCGCCTCGAGGAGCGTGATGAGCTCCTGGACGCGGTTGGCGGTGTTCGCCTGCTTCGCCTTCGCGGCGTCGTACTCGGCGTTCTCCTTCAGGTCGCCCAACTGGCGAGCGCGCTCGATGGCGGCCGGAATCGTCGTCTTCAGCTCCAGCGCGAGCCGCTTCAATTCCGACTCGAGGCGCTGGTAGGTGGTCTTCGTCATCAGGGTGAAGCGGGTGTCGACGTCCTCGGTCGACTTGCCCTCGAGCAGGCTCTTCGCCCGCGCCTTGCGGCGCTCCTCGTAGGCGTCGGCGATGTTCGGATGGCCGATGGCGCGGAGGAACTCGAGAATCGGGACGAGGCGCCGTTCGCTCCCGCTCCAGGCGAGCACGGTGCGCTCGATCGCTTCCATCGACTCCGCGTCGGGCGGGGCCGCCTTGAACCGCAGGCGATAGGCGCCGCCTTCATCGAGGAGCGCGAGGAGCCGGTCGGGAATCCCTTCGGCC
The DNA here is from genome assembly GCA_035760425.1 of Candidatus Eiseniibacteriota bacterium. Taxonomy (GTDB): domain Bacteria; phylum Eisenbacteria; class RBG-16-71-46; order SZUA-252; family SZUA-252; genus SZUA-252. Next base: position 6,319 of record DASTSZ010000137.1, read on the forward strand.
AGCTCCTTCTCCAGGAGTCGAATGGCCGCGACCAGCAGGAGGGCCTGCGGCGGGGCGCCCTCGTCCTCGGGCTGCGCCGCGAAGTGCTCGATGAGACGCGACGTGAGGCTCGGCGTATCGGCGCTCCGGAGCACGCGCTGCTCGATGGCGCGCGGGTAGGCGTCGCCGAGGAGGTCGCGAAGGCGGAGCCGGCCGCGATCCCGGAGGCGGGGAAGACGGCTCTCGAAGGCGCGCCAGAGGAAGGCTTCCTCGTCGGGCGAGCCCTCCGCGAGATCCATGAGCAGTTCCTGGTACTCGCTGATGTTGAGATCGTCGGGCGAAAGGCCCTCGTGGATGAGGTCGCCGAGCGCCTCGATCGCCTCCTCGCGGCTCAGGCTGTTCCAGCCGACCGCGTAGCAGAGGGCCTGGGCGCGGCCCGTGAGGTCGAGCGCGGGATCGCCGATCCAGCGGGCGACGAGCGGGCCCGCGTGTTCGCGCAGGCGCGTCTCCTCCTCGGGGTGCTCGCGCATGAACTTCTTCACGACCGCGAGGCCCTTCACGGCGGCGCGCGACGAGAGGCGCGGCAGCACCGCGCCCCGTCCCGCCTGGCCTTCCGGGGCCAGCGAATAGACGTTCTTGTACGCTTCGCTCAGATCGAAGCGCGGATCCTCTTTGATCTTCTCCTTGGCCTTCTTGATGTAGGCCGACCAGTCCCCGTCGGGGAAGGCGGTCTCGAAGCGCGGCTTCAAATTGGCCGTGGAGGCCTTGCCGCCGACTTCGCGGAGCGCCCGCGCCAGGAGATCGGGATCGCCGGCCTTCGCGAGCGCCTTGAGCCGTTCCGGATCCTCGATGGAGAGGACGCGGAGCCCGTCGGCGTGCAGGCGGAGGAGCGACTTCACCGCCATGGCGAACGACATTTGATGACCGGTGCGGTTGGGGAAGTCGAGCTTCACCGACTCGCCGTCGGTCGACACGACGCGACCGAGGCCCCACGCGCTGTGCGTCACGTAGGCGCCGGGCGGAAGCGCGAGGATCTTCGGGACGCGGTCGACGACGACCTTGGCGTCGACCGACGAATCGAGAATGCCCGATCCCTCCACGACGGCCGCCGGCTGCGGCTCACGCGCCACGGCGATCTTCACCAGTTCGGCCGCGGTCTCGCGACCCGCCGGCGTGGCGAGGATCTTCGGGAGGAGCACGGCGAGATCGTCCCAGGGAAGGAGACCGCCCGCGTGCTTCTCGAGTTCGGGGATCGCCAGCTCGAGAACCGCCTCGGCGTCCTTCCAGGCCACCTTGCCGGCGTACCGGACCACGATCGTGCCGACGCGCTTCGGTTCGGCCGCGAGATCCTCCTCGACCGCGCGGGCCACGCCCTCCGCGAGTCCTTTCGGGCGCGTCTCCTCGAGCGAGAGTTCGAGGAAGCGGAGCCGATGCTCGCGCGCCGCCTCGAGATCGCCGCCCTGTTCCAGCGCCACCGCCAAGTCGAGATGGAGATCGGGGTCGGACGGCCGGATGGCGATCGCGTGGCGGAGCGCCTCGATCCGTTCCTCTTCCGAGGTCGCGGTCTTCGAGATGTAGTGGAGGAATCGGACGGCCTGCGAAGCGGGTTCGGGAGCGAGGAAGCGGGGAAGGAGATGAAGAACGGCGTCGCGGTCGTTCGCCGCGACGCATTTGTCGGCGACGACCTCGAAACACTCGACCGCCGGCGTTCGCTGCCCGAGCGCCTGATGCAGGAGCCCGGAGAGGAGCAGGAGGTCCCATCGCTTCTTTCGCAGCGGCTCGTTCAGAAGCGACTTGAGCCCCGGCTCGGCGGCGCTGGTCTCGATCAATTTCTTCGCGACGACTTCGGTCTCGTGCCATCGCGGGTTGCTGAGCGCGATATCTGGCTCCGGCCCTTGCGCGGCACGGAGGTAATTCCGAAAATCGGTATCCATCATGTGGTCGTTTCCTCCGGAGCCGAGCAGCATACCCTAAGTCGGCCCGCGGCGCCAGCGGGTTGCGGCGGAGGCGTTCCGACGGCTAGACTGCCGCGCGAACGGAGGCGGACGCCCGTCGTCTCCGCGCGGTCCCCGGCGAGCCCCACTCGAAAGGAATCGGCCCCATTTCCTCCCACGATCAAGGTCCCCGAGTCGCCCTGGCGCTGGGCGCGAACCAGATCCTGGCGAGCGCCACGCATCTCTTCGCGAAGGGCGCGGTCGGGGCGATCGGTCCGCTCCCCGTGGCGCTCCTCCGCTTCATCATCGCGTCGGCGACGCTCTGGGGCT
>DASTSZ010000138.1:0-23769 GCA_035760425.1 Candidatus Eiseniibacteriota bacterium
GGCGGGAGGGCGCGGCCGGCGGCGCCGGCGGCGCGTCGGTCGCGACGCTCCCGCTCTCCGCGGCGTCCGGCGCGGCCGGCGGCGCGGGAGGCGGCGGGGCGACGGGTGCCGAGGGGGCTTCGGTGACCGCGATCGGATCGACCTCGACCCGCCCGCTGGCCGGCTTCTCCGCGAGCGCGAGGACGCGAAGGAGCGTGCTCTTCCCCGCGCCGCTCGGGCCGGCCACGAGGACCCACTCGCCCGCCTCGAACGACAGACTGACGTCGCTCAACGCGATGCGATCGCGGTAGACCTTCGTGACGTGCTCGAGGCGGATCAAGGCCATGACCACTCCATCGGTTTGCGACCGGCGCGAAGCGCGAGATCGGCGCCGACGCGCACGGCGGTGAAGAGGCCCGCCGGATCGGGTCGCGCCGCGGCGTTTCGCGCGCTCTTCCAGGCGCGATCGAACGCCGTGCCATGATCTACCGAGGAGCGGACGAAGGGAAGCCCCAGGGTGACGTTCGCCGCGCCGCCGATGCCCTCGGCCTTCGCGGGAATGAGGCCCTGATCGTGATACATGGCGATCACGGCGCTCCACTCGGGTCCGCCGTCGCGGCGCGAGAAGAAGGTGTCGGCCGGGAACGGCCCCTCGGCCTTGATGCCTCGCTCGCGCGCCTCGCGAATGGCGGGGCGGATGAAGCGCTCCTCCTCGTCGCCGAAGAGCCCTTCCTCCCCCGCGTGCGGATTGAGGCCCAGGAGCGCCACCGGGCGCCGCGCGCCCCAGCGGAAGTTCCGCGACGCGGCGGCGGCGAATTCGATCGTCCGGACGAGCGACGGCGCGGAGAGCGCGCCCGGCACGTCGCGAAGCGCGAGATGGACGGTCGCGAGGATCAATCGGAAGCGGGGCGTGACGAAGAGCATGCGCGTCTCGCGCGCGCCGGCCAGCGCGCCCAGGAATTCGGTGTGGCCGGGATGCGGATAGCCCGCCATGCGGAGCGCGTGTTTCGAGATCGGCGCGGTGACGATGCCGTCCACCCGCCGCTCGAGCGCGAGGCCCGCGGCGGCTTCGATCGCCTTCGCGGCCGCGCGCCCCGACCCCGCCGTGGCGTGGCCGGGGCTCACGGAGATCCAGCCCTCGTCGCTCGACGCGAGGAAAGGGATGCCGGGCGAGTCGTCCTTGGGGTCGAACGCGTCGGGGCGGACGACGCGCAGCTTCGCGCGCGCGCCCGTGCGTCCGGTGTGATGGAGGGCGCGCTCGAAGATCTCGGCGTCGCCCACGACGGCGAGGCGCGCGACGCGGCGGAGAGCCGCCGACGTCACCGCGCGGGCGGCGATTTCGGGGCCGATCCCCGCGGGGTCGCCGCAGGTGATGAGAAGCGTGGGCCGACGGAGCGCCACGGGTGCGTGCCTCCTGGCGCTAGTCCTTGATCTCGATCGTGACGGTCTTCTTGACGCGCTCGTACCAGCGCCGATACGACTCCTCGAGTTTCTTGTTCATCACCATCTGACGCAGCTCGTCCTTGATGTCGTCGTACTTGAAGTCCTCCTCGGCGACGCGCCCGAGGAGCTTGAAGATGTGGTAGCCGGCGTCGCGCTTCACCGGGACGCTGATCTCGTTCACGCTGAGCCCGGTCAGCACCTCGCGCAGATTGTCGGGGAGGCTCGCCACCGAGATGTCGCCCAGCACGCCGCCCGAGTCCTTCGTCGCCGTGTCCATGGAGTGGCGCTTCGCCATGGCGGCGAAGTCGGCGCCCGCCTTCAGCGAGTCGCGGTAGACGAGCGCGCGCTTGCGGGCCCGCTCCTCGTCGTTCGGCGTGGGGCGGATGCCGATCATGACGTGCCGCGCGCGGACGAGCTCCTCGGTGGAGTCGGTCTTCGCCTGATGCGAGTCGACCTTGATGATGTGGTAGCCGAAACGCGTCCGGACCGGCTGGCTCATGTCGCCCGGCTTGAGCGAGAAGGCCACCGTCTCGAACTCCGGCACCATGTCGCCGTGCCCGAACGGGCCGAGGTCGCCGCCCCGCTGTCCGCTCGGATCGTCCGAGAACTGCTTCGCCGCCTCCTCGAAGGGGCGCCCCTTCACGATGAGCGCGCGAATGCTGTCGGCCCGCGCGCGGGCGCGCTTCGCCTGGGCGCTGTCGGCCTCGAACGCGATCAGGATGTGGGCGAGCTTGAGCTGCTCCGGCTTCTTTCCGATGGAATCGCGGTTGGCGTCGTAGAAGGCGCGGACCTCCGCATCGGTCACGGTCGTCTTGCTCTGCACTTCGCGGCTCACGACGCGCGAGATGAGGAGCTGCTCGCGAACATCCGGCTCGTAGCGCTTCCGGAGATCGGCCTCGGTCATGCGTTCCTGCTCGAGCGCGCGGCGGAAGCCGGCTTCGCCCCCGAGCCGCTCGCGGAGCGCGCCGATCTCGCGATCGACGGCGGCCTGAACCTCGGCCGGGGTCGCCGTGAGCCCGAGGCGAGTCGCTTCGGCCAGCACCACCTGGTTCTCGACGAGCTGGTCGATGATGTTCCGGCGCAGTTTCGCGACCGAGACCGAGTCGCGCGGATCGACGCCGAAGCGAGCGGCCGCCTGCTGGAAGCGGTCGTCGACCTCGGAGGCGAGGATGACGTTCTTGTTCACGATGGCGGCGATCCGCTCGGCGGCGCCGGCGGGACCGCTCGTCCCTGCGAAGAGGGCGAGAAGGGTCGCGACGAGCGCGATCGCCGCGCCGGCGCGAACCGGCGAGAGCCCGCGGCGCGGGACGTCGGCGCGCGTCACCGCGACGCCCGCTTCCGCGGCGTCGGCGTGTTCGCGGGCGTCGGCGCGATGCGAACGGCCTCGAGCCGCGCGGGGATCACGCTCACGGGCGTCTTCGCCCGGAGCCGCTCCAACTGATCGTCTACCCATTGGTCTTCCTTCTCCTCTCGCCAGTCGCGCAGGGCGCGGGGCGCGGCTTCGTCCGGGGACATCGGGGCGGCCTCCTCGTGGCCGGTCATCATGGCGACCGCGTAACCCTGGACCGTCGCCGTCACCGGCGCGAACTGCCCCGGCGCGAGGGCGCGAAGGGCCAGGCTGAGCGGGTCGTTGCTTCGTTCGGGAATCGACTGCTTGCCGACTTGGCCCGTGAAGAGCGCGCCCGGCGGCGCGTTTTCGCGGACGCGGAATCCGATCGCCGTCAGCACGCTGTCGGGCGGGAATCCGACGCCGTTCCACGCCTTGAGAACGGCCATGGCGCTGTCGGCGGTCGGAAAGAGCGCGACGCGAGCCGTGCGCGCCGCCGGGCGCCAGTAGCGCGACGCGTTCTTCTCGATGTAGGCGCGGAGCTGCGCGGCGCTCGGGTCGGCCGGGCGGGCGCGCGCCACCATCGTCTTCGTCGCGACCTCGTCGCGCGCGAGCCGCAGTTGGCGCGCGAGCACGGGGTCCTTGTCGAGACCCCGTTCCCTCGCGTCGCGCACGACGAGTTCGTGCAGCACCACGCGCGCGGCGCTCACCAGAAGATCGCGGATGTCGTGGATCGGGATCCGATTCGTGAACGTGGCGCCCGGCCGCCCGATCTTGATGAGATCGGCGATCGTGACGCCCACTCCCTCGGCGCGCGCCACGATGCCGACGCCGGGCCGAACGCCGAGGCCCGGCCGCGTGCCGTCGGGACGGAGCGACGCGAGGATCGAGTCGGGGTCCTCGTCGCGGAAGATCTGGATCGCGTTCTTCGCGTTCAGCGTGTCGGCGACGAGGTGGTACTTCCGCAAGATCGCGTTGTAGTAGTTCTCGTAGACGAGGCGCGTCCGCTCCTCCACGACGATCTTCATCGTCGAGTCGTCGGGGACGTCGATCCAGCCGTGCACCCGGTAGACTTCATGCCCGTACGGCCCGGAGAAGGGGCCGAAGATGTCGCCCACCTTCGCCGTGCGAAGCGAATCGTGCGCCGCCGGCTCCACATCCTTCACGAGCACCGGACCGAAGTGGCCGCCCGCCGCGGCCGACGGCGGGTGCCCGCTGTACATGCGCGCGAGCGAGTCCCACCGGGCGCCTTCTTTGGCCCTCGTCGCGATCATCACGGCGATCGCGCGGCGCTGCTGCGCCGTGCCGTCGCGGAGGAGGATGTAGTCGAGGTCGAGCCAGCGATAGCGGCCCGTCGCCTTGATGGAGTCGAACTGCGCCGGCGTGGGCTGGATGCCGGGCACGAGCACGCGCTGATAGAGCGCGCCCATGAGGATCGTGAATTCGCGCATCGTCACGTTGCGATCGACGTCGGGGTCGTCGACGATTCCGCGTCGCTCGGCCTCGAGCGCCAGGAGTTCGCGGTCGACGCAGCGGTCGAGGAGCGTGCGGCGCCAGGCGCGCGGCGTCATCCCCTTCGGCGGATCGACGCCGTGGGAGAGGGCGGCCTGCTCGATGTCGACGGCCTCGACGGTCCGTTCGCCGACCGTGGCGATCGGACCCCGGAGCGCCGGAGGCACCTTCGCCTCGGCCCCGCGCGGAGCGACCACGGCCGCGGCCGCGAGCAGGACGAGCGCCGCCACGCGGCCGACGACGGCGCCGGCGAGCCGCGAGGCGGCGGACGGGCTGAACGGACGATCCGAGCGGCGGCGACGAGTCATCGGTGAACGGGCCGAGTCGCGCTCCATCTCGCGCCCTGATTCTCCTCGTTGAACGGTATGCAACTTAGTACCCATTTGGCACTTATACCCCGTTCGGGCTGGGTGGTTCAGCGGGCGCCCGCGGGGGACGGAAGAGGCGAAACGCTACCAAGGGGTCCCAACCGCCGCAAGATGTTTGTCGCCAATAAGACAGGGTCGCCGGGCTTCGCCACGCGGAGGATCCGGGCGCTGTCGGCGAACTCCAGTTTCGCGAGATTCGCCCCGACCAAGGCGAGCGCTTTCGGGCGCGCCAGCGGCTCGCCGAACTCCAGTTCGAGCCGCTCCCGGCGGACGCGAAGCCGCACGGCGCCGGCGTCCCGCCCGAGCAGGCGGAGCCGCTTCAGCGCCAGGAGCTGCTCCACCTCGGGCGGCGGCGCGCCGAAGCGGTCGCGCAGTTCCGCCGCCAGGGCGTCGAGCGCCTCGGCCTCGCCGATCGCCGCGAGCCGGCGGTAGACGTCGAGCTTCTCGTCGCGGTCGGTGACGTACTCCTCGGGCACGAAGGCGGGCAGATCGCTCGCCACCTCGGGCTCCGGGCGATGCTCCACCGCGGTTCCCTTCAGCTCCTGCACCACCTCGTCCACCATGCGGCAGTAGAGATCGAAGCCGACGCTCGTCATGAAGCCGTGCTGCTGGGGCCCGAGGAGATTCCCGGCGCCGCGAATCTCCAGGTCGCGCATGGCGATCTGGAGTCCCGCGCCGAGTTCCTCGTGCTCCGCGATGACGCGGAGCCGCTTCTCGGAGTCCTCCGAGAGGACCTTCCCCGCCGGCACCAGGAGGTAGCAGAAGGCCTGGTGGTGCGAGCGGCCGATCCGTCCCCGCAGCTGGTAGATCTGCGCCAGCCCGAGCGCGTCGGCGCGGTTGATGAGCATCGTGTTCACGGTCGGGATGTCGAGCCCCGACTCGATGATGAGGGTCGAGACGAGCACGTCGACGCGCCGCTCCAGGAAGTCGAGCATGACCTTCTCGAGCTGCGTGTCCTTCATCTGCCCGTGCGCCACCGCGTAGCGCAGCTGCGGCACGATGCTCTGGAGGTAGTGCGCCATCTGGTCGATCGTCTCGACGCGGTTGTGGACGAAGAAGGACTGGCCGCCGCGATCCGCCTCGCGCAGGAGCGCGTCCTGGATCACCTCGCGGTTCATCTCGACGATCTCGGTCTTGATCGGGTAGCGCCCGCGCGGAGGCGTCGTCATGACCGACATGTCGCGCGCGCCCAGGAGGCTCAAGTGAAGCGTGCGAGGGATCGGCGTCGCCGTGAGCGTGAGGACGTCGACGGTCTGGACGAGGGTGCGGATCTTCTCCTTCTGCTTCACGCCGAAGCGTTGCTCCTCGTCGATGACGACGAGCCCGAGGTTCGAGAAGCGGACGTCCTTCGAGAGGAGCCGGTGCGTGCCGATGATGAGATCGACTTCGCCGCGCCCGAGCCGCTCCACCACTTCCGCCTGCTCCTTCGCGTTTCGGAAGCGCGAGAGGACCTCGATCCGAACCGGATAGTCGGCCAGCCGCTCGGTGAAGGTGACGCCGTGCTGCTGCGCGAGCACGGTGGTCGGCACGAGGATCGCCACCTGCTTGCCGTCCTGGATCGCCTTGAACGCGGCGCGGATCGCGACTTCGGTCTTGCCGTAGCCGACGTCCCCGCAGAGGAGGCGGTCCATCGGCTTCGACGTCTCCATGTCGCGCTTCACGTCCTCGATGGCGCGGAGCTGATCGGGCGTCTCGTCGTAGACGAACGCCGATTCGAGTTCGCGCTGCCAGGGCGTGTCGGATTTGTAGGCGTGGCCGGGATGCGCCTTTCGCGCGGCGTAGTGGCGGAGGAGTTCCTCGGCCATGTCGGCGATCGCCTTCTTCGTCTTCGCCTTCGTCCGCGCCCACGTCGTTCCGCCGAGGCGATGGATCGTCGGCGCGTGCCCCTCCTCGGCGGCGTATCGCTCGATCAATCCGAGCTGGTCGATCGGCACGAAGAGCCGGTCGCCGCCCGCGTAGTCGATCTGGATGCACTCGGTCTCCTGCCCGTCGAGCTGCAGGCGCTGGAGACCGCGGTAGGCGCCGATGCCGTGATCGAGGTGGACGACGTAGTCGCCCGGCGCGAGCGTGAGGAGTTCGCGCATGGCGGCGGCGGAGGGACGGAGGCGCCGGCCGCGGCGGCGGCGATAGCGGGCGAAGATCTCGTGATCGGTGAAGACCGCGATCCGGGCGGCGGGAAGGACGAAGCCCCCGACGAGCGCGCCGACTTCGATCACCGCGTTGTCGTCGCCGAGGAGCTCCTCGAGCCGGTCGGCCTGGCCCCGGTTGTCGCAGACGATCGAGCGGCGGTAGCCGACCTCGCCCAGCCGCTTCAGTTCCCCGCGCAGGAGGTCGAGCTTCCGCCCGAACGCCGGCTGCGGGCGGGCGTCGAAGGCGATGACGTCGGCGCTCTCCTTGATCTCCTTGTTCGAGAAGGTCGACTCGAAGCGCGGATAGCCCCGGAGGCGATCGGCCGTGACGTTCGGATTCTCGAAGAGCGCGTCGCGGGGCGGGAGGAGCGGATTCCGCTCGCGCGCCGCGGCTTCGAGGCGTTCCGCCTCGCGCTCGACCTGCTCCAGTTCGCGCTCCACCGCGGCGGGCTCCTCCATCCAGAGGAGCGTTCCGGCGGGGAGGTGATCGAGGAGCGAGCCCAGTTCGAGGCCAAGGTGGGGCGCGAGCCACTCGGCGCCCTCGAAGTAGATCCCCTCCGAGACGAGATCGCGAAGCCGTCGCGCCTCCTCGCCCGTGGCGAGCGGCGGTTTCGCGAAGGGGCGAAGCCGCTGATCGAGGTCGTCGGCATAGAGGACTTCCCGCGCCGGGACGATCCGGACCGATTCCAACACGCCGGTCGAGCGCTGCGTCGCCGGGTCGAAACTCCGGAGCGACGCCACTTCGTCGCCGTCGAACTCGAGGCGAACCGGCTCTTCCATGCCGGGTCCGTGCACGTCGACGATGCCGCCCCGCCGGCTGATCTCCCCCGATTCGCTCACCTCGCTCACGGGACGATAGCCGAGAAGGACCAGCCGCCCGAGCATGTCGCGCGGATCGCCCTGCCAGCCGCGGGCGATCGTGAAGGCGCGGCCGCGAAGCGTCGCGGGTTTCGGCAGGAGCCGGTGAAGCGCCGCGGCCGGGATGACCGCGACCGGCGGCTGCGCGTCGGCGAGGCGCGCGAGCCCGTCGAGCCGCTCGTCGCGGACCGGCGAGGTCGGCGTCTGGTGGCTCCAGGGCACCACGTCGAGCGGCGGCAGGTAGACGACACGATCGGGGCCGAGGAACGCGGCGAGATCGTCGCGCCACGACTCGGCGCGATCGAGATCGGGCGTGATCACGGCGACCGGCGAGCCCGACTCTTTGGCGAGGAGCGACGCGAGGATGGCGGCGACGCTACCCGCCGTTCCCCGCACGCGAACGCCGGCGCGCGGCACGCCCGCGCCGAGCGCCGCTTCGGCGCGCGCTCGGTCGAGCAGCTTCGGCGTGGCGGGATGTCCCGCCACCGCCCCGAGCAGTCGCGCGTGGAGCCCCTCGGACTCCGGCGGCAATTCGACCGGGCTCACGCGCGGAGCTTTCGGGCGCTCGCGAGGAGAAGTTCGCCCGCGAGGAGGAGCGCCGCCGTGAGAAGGAGCGGGAGCCAGAGTTCCTCGCCTTGGCGCGTGGCGCGAAGATGGCGATCGAGGTCGGCCGCGTTCGAGAAGACGGCGATGCGGGAGGGGGGCGCGGCCGAAGTCGCGGCCGGAGCGACGGCCGCGCGGATCGAATCGACCGGGAGCACCGCGAGGTCGCTCTCGATCGGATCGAGATTCACGGCGACCGTGGCGAGCGAGCGGTCGTCGGCTTCGAAATCGTAGAAACCGGCCGACGGCGCGGCGTCGACCGCGACGGCGCGGAAACCGGTCCCTTCCGACTCCACGGTGGCGGTCGACGAATAGCCCGCCGGCCCGCGCACGCGGATGACGCCGGAGGGCGCGATCGTGATCCGCGCGGTCGGCGGCATTCCCACCGTCAGTTCTCCCGGCGCGCTCGATTCGGCGCGCGCCGCGTGGCCGACGAGCCCGCGCACGAGCGGCACGAACGCGCCGGAGAACGGAAGTTCGCCCCAGTCGTCGGAGAGCGACGAGAGGAAGACCGCCACGCGCGGGGCCGCCACGACGACCGGGAGTCCGCCGCTCGTCTGCACGACCACGGTCGCCCGCGGCGAGGTGACCGAGCCGCGCACGAGGCCGCTGATGCGCGCGAGCGAGAGCGGCGTGCCGACGCCGACCGTGAGCCCCTCGAGAATCGGGTGCCCCGCGACGCGGGCGCGAAGTTCGAGCGCGCCGCCTTCAGGCGCGCGCTCCGGCTGCTGGAGCGCGAGGTCGATCATCCCCGGGAAGAGCCGCTTGCCGTAATAGTCGGGGTCTGAATGCGGCCCCAAGGCCACGACGAGCCCGCCGCCGTCGCGAAGGAAGGCGCGGAGCCTCGCTTCGGCGTCGCCCGAGAGCGCGGCGACATCCTCCAAGAGGACGACGTCGGCGCGCGCCTTGTTGAGCGTGAGGAGCGCGGCGGGCGATTCCTCCTCGACGCTGAAGCCCGACGCGCCGTTCGAGGACGGATCGAGCGCGAGCGCGGCGAATCGAGGCGGCGCCGCGCCGCGGGCCTCCACGATGCGGAGCACACGGAGCCGGCGCGGCGGCCCGAGCACGGCGTACCACTCGTCGTCGGCCGCGAGGGCGTCGGCGTCCATTTCGGCGGTGATGCGGGTGGCGGTGTTCCGCCCGATGGTGGCGGCGGCGGTCGCCGTATCACGAGCGACGAAGGCGGCCGCGCCCTTCGGCTCGATCGGCATGGCGGCCCAGCGTCGCTCGCCCGCCCGAAGCGAGACATCCCCGCCCCCGACGAGCGCATCCCCTTCGCGGAGGCGAATGGCGATCCGATCGCTCGGCGCGTCGGCGTGATTCATGAGGCGCGCGCGGAGTTCCATGCCACGCCCCTCGGGCCCGGGCCGGACGTCGGGGTCGATCGCCTCGAAGGCGTGGTTCGGAAGCGTCGTCGAGGTGACCGGCACGAGGTAGACGCGCGTCCCGGCCGCCGCGGCGCGCGCGATCTCGGCGCGGGCCGGCGCCGGCCAGTTGCTCCGCTGGAAATCGCTCACCACGTAGAGTTCGCGCGTCGTGAGCGGGCTTCGCTCGAGCGCGCGTTCGAGCGACCCGAGCGCGGCGGCGATGCGAGCCGGGCGCGGCGCCGCCTCCACCCGCTCGAGCGCGCGGCGAAGGCGCACGCGATCGTCCCCCCGTTCGGCCGCCGGCTCCTCCCCGCGCGACGCGTACGCGATCACGAGCGCGTCCCCCGCCCGCGAGGCCTCGACGAGCGCCGACGCGCGCGCCTTCGCCTCGGTGATCCGGGGCCGGCCATGCTCCTCGATCGCGGCCATCGACTCCGAGTCGTCGAGCAGGATGCCCACCGCGGCGGCGGCGTTCGTGACGGCGTTGGCCGGCGTGACGGCGGGCCGCGCGAAGGCAAGGACGAGGAGCAGGAGCGCGAGCGTGCGAAGAATGAGAAGGAGGATCTCGCGAAGCCGAATGCGGCGGATCTCCCTCGGCTCCAAGACACGGAGAAAGGAGACCGTGGGAAACGGAACTTCCGGAAGCCGGCGCCGGCTCAAGAGATGGAGGAGGACGGGAATCGCCGCCACCGGGAGCGCCCAGAGAAAGCTCGGATTCAGGAACGAGAGGGTCGGCATCGCGGCGGATCGGCTCCCTTGCCTAGAGGAGGCGCGAGCGCTTCCCCAAGTACTCCAGCAGCGCGCGGTCGTACGGAACGTCGGTGGTGAGCGACACGTAGTCGGCCCGCTTCTCGATGCAGATCGTGCGAAGGCGGTCGCGCCACTCGGTCAGTCGGGCGCGGTAGTCGTCGCGCAGCTCGCGCGGGCGCGTGGTGACGCGGGCGCCCCCTTCCACGTCGACATAGACCGCCTCGCGGTCGAAGTCGAAGGCCACTTCTTGGGGATCGAGGATGTGGAAGACGAGGACCTCGTGGCGACGGTGGCGGAAGTGATGGATCGCCTGCGCCACTTTCTCCGGCTCGTCGAGGAGGTCGGAGAGGATGACGACGAGGCCGCGGCGCGTGATCCGCTCCGCGAGCGCGTGGAGCGACGCCGTGAAATCGGTGCCGCCGCCCGCCGTCATGCGATCGAGCAGGACGAGCAGCGGCCGCATGTGCCCCATCGTGCTCCGCGCCGGAATCTGCTCGCCCCGCCCCTGCGCGAAGGCGAAGAGCCCGACCGCGTCGTGCTGACCCAATATAAGGTAGGCGAGCGAGGCGGCGAGTTGGCGCGCGTAGTCGAGCTTCGTGATCCCGCGCGAGCCGTAGCCCATGCTGGCGCTCGTGTCGACGAGGAGGTGCGCGCGGAGGTTCGTTTCCTCTTGGTATTGCTTCAAGTACTTACGGTCCGACTTCGCGAGCACCTTCCAGTCGAGATGGCGAAGCGGATCGCCGGGCATGTACTGGCGATGCTCGGCGAATTCCACCGAGAAGCCGTGGTACGGGCTTCGATGGAGGCCGGTCAGGAAGCCCTCGACCACGAGGCGGGCCCGCAGGTCGAGCCGGGCAAGCTTCGAGACGAAGTGCGGATCGAGGAGCCGCGCGCGATCGTCGCTCATCGTGAAGTGGCGGTCGTCCCGGATTTCCGGCGGACGAGCGTCTTAGCCGCGCTTTCCGTCGGACGAGGGCACGGCTTCGAGGAGCTTGGCCACGATGTCGAGGCTCGAGATGCCGTCGGCCTCCGCCGTGAAGTTCGGAATGATCCGGTGGCGAAGAACCGGGCGCGCCACGGCGCGGACGTCGTCCTCGCTCGGCGTCGGCCGCCCGAGGAGCGCGGCGCGCGCCTTCGCGCCGAGCACCAGGAACTGCGCCGCGCGCGGGCCGGCCCCCCACGAGACCCAATCGCGAATGAAGGAGGCGCTCTCCGGATTCGGGCGCGACGCGCGCGCGAGTTTCACGGCGTAGCGGACGACGTGCTCGGAGACCGGAATGCGGCGGACGAGTTTCTGGAGTTCGAGGATGCGCTCACGTCCGAGGACGCGGGAGACCTCGGCCTGATAAGCGCTCGTGGTCGTCGCGACAATGCGCTGTTCTTCCTCGTCGCTCGGATAGGAGACCGAGATGTGGAACATGAATCGGTCGAGCTGGGCTTCGGGGAGCGGATAGGTCCCTTCGAACTCGATCGGGTTCTGCGTCGCGAGGACGAAGAACGGGAGCGCGAGGTCGTGCGTCGCGCCGCCCGCCGTCACGCGGTATTCCTGCATCGCCTGGAGAAGCGCGGCCTGCGTCTTCGGCGGCGTGCGGTTGATCTCGTCGGCCAGGACGATGTTCGCGAAGATCGGCCCGCGGATGAACTTGAAGGAACGCCGTCCGGTGGAAGCGTCCTCTTCGAGGATCTCGGTCCCCGTGATGTCGGAGGGCATGAGGTCGGGCGTGAACTGGATGCGGCTGAACTCGAGGTCGAGCGCGCGCGCCACGGTGGAGACGAGGAGCGTCTTCGCGAGGCCGGGCACACCGACGAGGAGGCAGTGGCCGTTCGCGAAAAGCGCCGTCAGGAGCTGGTCGACGACCTCATCGTGGCCGACGATCACCTTCCGGATCTCCGTCAGGATGGCCGTTCGGGCCTTCTTGAGTTCCTCGAGCAGCTCGACGTCGCGGGTGGCGACGGACTCGTTCATCGAGATCCTCTCTGTAGGGACTCGGGTCGGGCCGGACTATTTTTCCGAATGGCCTGCCCCGAAGATGCCCATCGTTACAGGGTTGACGCGAGCCTGTGCATAACCGGGCGCGCCGGTATGCGCCGCGCATTTTTAACCGTCTGTGATTTAGGCTGTTACGGCGTTTTCCACCGAATTCCCCAAGTTATCCACAAAGTGTTCGTCTTACGCGCGGTAGTCCATTACGCGGGCGAAGTTTCCAACGCCCGGAGGAGGTCGATGATTCGCTCCAGCTCCTCCTGATTGTGGTAGTCGATGAAGACTGACCCGGCGCCCCCACGGCGGCGCGTGATGCGCACCCGCGCGCCGACCAGCCTCATCAGTTCGTCCTCCAACGCCATGAGCTCGGCCGAGAACGCCCGGTGCGGCGCCCGCCGAGACTTGCCGACGCGCGGCGACGCCGAGCGCTGGATCCTCGACTCGAGCTCGCGGACCGACCAATCGTTCGCGCTCGCGGAGGTGGCGAGTTCGATCTGCTGCTTCGGCGCGGCCAGCGAAAGGAGCGCCCGGCCGTGACCGGCCGAGAGCCGCCCCGACTCGAGGAGCGTGAGCACCTCGGTCGGAAGATTGTTGAATCGGATGATGTTGGAGACGGTCGAGCGATCCTTGCCGACGCGCTTGGCGATCTCCTCGTGCGGCAGACCGTACTCCGCGGCGAGGCGGTAGTAGGCGCGCGCCTCGTCCACTGGGTTGAGATTCTCCCGCTGCACGTTTTCGATGAGAGCAATCAGCAGCGATTCGCGATCGGTGAGGGGCCGGACGATCGCGGGGATCGTGTTGAAGCCCGCCTCCTGCGCCGCGAGGAACCGGCGCTCGCCGGCGACCAGCTGGTAGTGGTCGCCCGAGGGGCGGATCAGCACCGGCTGGAGAACGCCGCGCTCACGGATCGAATCGGCGAGCTCGCGAATGCTGGCGGGATCGAACTGGGTTCGCGGCTGCGCGGGGTTTCGGACGATCTTCGCGAGCTGCACGTGCACGATGTCGCTCGTCCGCGCCTCCTGGGGCCTCGGCTCCGGGGCGCCGGCGGGCGGCGGCATGACGGGGACTTCCTGCTCGACGGCCGCGGGGATCAGCGCTTCCAACCCTCTTCCCAACGCTTTCCTAACCACGTTCGATCACCTCTTTCGCCAAGTTCATGTAGCTCGTCGATCCGGCGCAGCTGGGGTCGTAGACCACGACCGGCTTGCCGAAACTCGGCGCCTCGCTGAGGCGCACGTTTCTAGGAATCACGGTGCGATAGACGCGTTCCGCGAAGAATCGCCTGGTCTCCTCGAGCACCTGCTGCGAGAGGTTCAGGCGGTTGTCGAACATGGTGAGAAGGACGCCCTCGATCTGGAGATTCGGGTTGAGGCCCTGTTGGACGAGACGAATGGCGCTCAGAAGATGGCTCAGCCCCTCGAGCGCGTAGTACTCGCACTGGACCGGCACCAGGACGGAGCGTGCGGCGGTGAGGGCGTTGAGGGTCAGGAATCCGAGCGAGGGGGGCGCGTCGATGAGGATGAAATCGTAGCGGTCCTCGATTGCGGCGAGCGCCTCCTTCAGGCGGTACTCCCGCCGCGGCACCTCCACCAACTCCACTTCCGCGCCCACCAGGCGCTGCCCGGAAGGAATGAGGTGTAGACCGGCCACCTCGGTCTCGAGGATCACGTCCGCGAGCGCCGCGTTTCCGGTCAGCACGTCATAGATCCCGCGCTGCACCTTGATGCTGGGATACCCCAATCCACTGCCGGCGTTCCCTTGGGGATCGAGGTCGATGAGTAGAACCGTCTTTCCGGAGAGGGCCAGGCCCGCCGCCAGGTTCACGGCGGTGGTCGTCTTGCCGACGCCGCCCTTCTGATTCGCGATCGCAACCGTCCTGGTCATTGATCTCCCTGATTCGACTTGCGGGCGGGGCCGCACTGCGGGCGAGGAGTCTCTCGAGGGGGTCAGTCTAGGCGAGAGGGGGCGTGAAACGCCAACGGATTCTATGTTTCACGTGAAACGTGATTTTATTTCGATGGGATTACTACATTTAGATGCAGGTGCTCGCGAACGGGGTCGGAAACAGGGTGCGAGTGGGTATCGGCCGGCTGAAGGGTCCGGCGAGGGCGTTCCGTGTAGTCGCCCGCGTATCGAACAATTTCACAATAAGATACGGCTACGTTTCACGTGAAACATTGGAAATGGGTTTTCGGGGAGGAGCGTGCGCGCGCCGCCCCGGCGTTGGGGCCGACCAGGCGCCGGCCTAGGGACCGACTCGGCTGCCGACCTAGACCAGCCCGTGAAGCAGTCGCCCGCCGAAGGCGCCGACCGCCTCCTCGCCCGTGCGCCCCGTCTGCGCCAGGTCGCGAGTGAGCTGCTCCCGGTCGATCCCGCCCCCCGCGAAGTAGACCCACCGGGCGCCCGGCACACAGCTCGGTGCGATCATCTCGACCAGCCGAGCGACCTCCGCGACCGCGCGGATGAAGACCGCGTCGTAGACGGGCTCCTTCTTCCGCGAGTGCTCCTCGAGCCGCTCGCAGGCGACCTTCACGTTTCGCGTGCCCAGCTCCCGAACCGTCTTCTCGAGGAAGGCCGCCTTCCGCTCACGCGACTCGAGCAAGACAACTCGCGTCTGCGGCCAGACGATGCCGAGAGGAAGTCCCGGGAAGCCGCCGCCGCTTCCGATATCGAGGATCTGTTCCGGGGGCTTGGCGAAGAGAGACAAGGGGTTGAGCGAGTCGAGGATATGCCGGGTGTAGAGCGTGCCGCGGTCGCTCTTCGCCACCAGGGCGAGCGTGGGGATCTTCTCGTAGAGGAGGCGCGCGTAGCGATCGAGGAGAGTCAGCGCCGTGGCGGAGAGGGGCGCCACGTGAAACGCGCCGGTGGCCGCGGTCGAATCGGCCCCGCCGGCCGGGTCAGTCGCTCGGGCGAGTTGCTCCAGGAAGCGCTGCCGGTCCGCCGCCAGTTCCGCGGGCGCCGCCGGTCCCGTCCGCTCCGTCTCCTCCGGCCCCACCATCCTGACTCCTTCGTCGTTCCCGATCGGCATAGATGGCGAGAACCGAAACGTCCGCGGGCGAGACGCCCGCGATCCGCGATGCTTGAGCGACCGTCCGAGGGCGGAGGCGCTTCACCTTTTCACGTGCCTCGCTCGCCAACTCCGCGAGCGGCTCGTCGAAGAGACCCTCGGGTAGCGTGAGCGACTCGTAGCGACCCGCGCGCTCCACGGCCCGATGCTCGCGCTCGATGTATCCCTCGTAGCGCGCTTCGATCAGAGCCGACTCTACCGCCCCGGTCTCCAGATCGGCAAGCGAAGGGAGCGCGAGCGCGCCCTTCATGGTGAGCGAACCGTCGCGCAGCACCTGCGCCAAGGAGAAGGATGCGAGCCGCTCCGGCGCCGGCACGCGAATCGACTTCAGTCGCGCGCGCGCCGTGACACGATCCGCGGTCCGCGCCCGGAGCCGGGCGAGTTCCACGTGACTCAGCGTCCCGAGCCGAGCCGCCTCCGGCAGCAGCCGCTCGTCGGCGTTGTCCTGCCGCAGAAGCAGTCGATGCTCCGCGCTCGACGTGAACATCCGATACGGCTCCTCCGTTCCTTTGACGACTAGATCATCAATTAGCACAGCGAGATACGAGGTGTGCCGTCCCGGCAGCCAGGGCTCCCGGCCCTGCAACTTCAGCGCCGCGTTGATGCCGGCCCAGAGCCCCTGGGCCGCCGCCTCTTCATATCCCGACGTTCCGTTGATCTGGCCCGCGAGGTAGAGCCCCTCGATCTCGCGCGACTCCAACGTGTGGCGGAGTTGCGTCGGGGGGACGAAGTCGTACTCCACGGCATAACCCGGGCGGAGCAATCGCGCCGACTCGAGTCCGGGGATCGTCGCGAGAATCTCGAGCTGCACGTCCTCCGGCAGGCTCGTCGAGAGTCCGTTCACATAGTATTCGACCGCGTCGCGTCCTTCCGGCTCGAGGAAGATCTGATGCGACGCCTTCTCGGCGAAGCGCACCACCTTGTCCTCGACGGACGGGCAGTAGCGCGGCCCGATGCCGCGGATCTTCCCGGTGTAGAGCGGCGAGCGATGGAGATTGGCGCGAATGACCTCGTGCGTCGCCTCCGTCGTCGCCGTGAGATGGCAGACGATCTGCGACACGTCGAGCGACTCGGTGAAGTGGGAGAAGGGAACGGGCGGATCATCGCCGCGCTGCGCGACGAGCCGCGCGAAGTCGATCGTGTCGCGGTGAAGCCGCGGCGGCGTGCCGGTCTTCAACCGCACGAGGCGAAATCCAAGATCGCGGAGCGAATCGGAGAGCCCGCGCGCCGGCGCTTCGCCGACACGCCCCCCCGCGACCGTGCGGTCGCCGACGTGGAGCACGCCGTCGAGGAACGTTCCGGGCGTCACGATCACCGCGTCCGCTTCGAGCCGCGAGCCGTCCGCCAATCGCACGCCGCGAATCCGCCCGCCCGACACCTCGAACGCCGTGACCTGTCCCTGCACGAGCGACACGCCCGGGGTCGTCTCGAGCGCGGCGCGGACGAGCGAGCGGTAGATCGCCTTGTCTTCCTGCGCGCGCGGCGACCAGACGGCGGGGCCGCGTCCGCGGTTCAGCATCTTGAACTGAATGCCGGCGCGGTCGGCCATCCGTCCCATCATGCCGCCCATCGCGTCGATCTCTCGCACCAGGTGCCCCTTGGCCAATCCGCCGATCGCGGGATTGCAGGGCATGTGTCCGATCATGTCGAAGTTCATCGTGACGACCGCGGCTTCGACGCCGAGGCGCGCCGCGATGAGGGCGGCTTCGCACCCCGCGTGACCGGCGCCGACGACGAGGAGCGGCACGCGGCGCGACGGAGGCGCGGGCCGGGCGTCGGACGGGTTCGGCGAGTGTGGTGAATTCGGCGCGTTCGGCGAATTCGGCGGCGTCGGCGCGATCATCGAATCACTTTCCGATGCAGAAACGGGAGAAGATCGCCGCGACGACCGCGTCGTCGACGCCGCGGCCGACCATTTCGCCGAGGGCGCGGCGCGCCTCGGTGAGGTCGACGGCGGCGAGGTCGTAGGCGACGTCGCCGATCGGGGCGCGCAACTGCGCGGCCGCGCGTTCGAGCGCCGACGCCGCATCGCGAAGCAGCCTCTCCTGCCGCGCGCTCGTCGCGGGGAGTTCCTCGCCGGGGAGATCGCCGAGTAGCGAGGGAAGCGCCGCGCGAGTCGCGGCGATGAGGGCATCGACGCCACCAGGCTGGATCGCCACGGTTTCAACGATCACCTTCGCCGGCGTGGCCACGGCAGCCGCCGCGGTCGCGCCCGCGGGCCCGCCCGCGCCCGTGCCCACCGCCACACCGCCGACCCGACCGCCCCGAACCCCGGCGCCCGGCCGTCCCAAATCACTCTTGTTCCAAACCTCGATCACCGGCCCGACCGCCTTCACGATCCACCGCTCGCACAATTCCGCCCCAGCCTCCGGCGCCGAACAGTCCCGCACCACCAACGTCAAATCCGCCGCCGCCGCCGCGCGCTCCGAGCGCTCCACCCCGAGCCGCTCCACCGGATCGCCCGTCTCGCGCATCCCGGCCGTGTCGCTCAACCGAATCTCCACGCCATCGAGCCAGATCGACGCCTCGACCGTGTCGCGCGTGGTGCCGGGGGATTCGTTCACGATCGCGCGGTCGTAGCCGACGAGCGCATTCAACAAACTCGACTTCCCGACGTTCGGCGCGCCGATCAGCGCCACGCGCACGCCCTCCTCGCGACGGCGCGCGGCGGGGAGCCGCTCCACCCACTCGCGAATCTCCGCGGCCCGCGCCTCGCAGCGCGCGCCGAGCGCGGCCACCTCCGCCGCCTCCCGCACGTCGCCGGGGAAATCGAGCCGCGACTCCACTTCGGCAGAGATCGAGATCAACTCCGCGTCGAGCGCCTCGATCCGCCGCGTGAGATCGCCGCCCAGGGTGGCGTGCGCCGCGCGAAGCGAGCGCTCGGAGCGCGCGCGCACGATCGAGGCCACCGCCTCGGCCTGCGCGAGATCCAACTTTCCGTTCCGGTATGCGCGCTCCGTGAATTCCCCCGGCCGCGCGGCGCGCGCCCCGGCGGCGATCAACCCTTCGAAGATCGCGCGGGGAACCGCCGGACCGCCGTGGGATGAAATCTCGACGACGTCTTCGCCGGTATAGGAATGGGGTGCGCGGAAAACGGAGAGGAGAACGGTGTCGAGGGGCGCGTCGCCCACGACGAACCGTCCGAAGAGAATCCGGTGGGTGCCGCACCGGGCCGGATCCCGCGCGCCGCGGAAGCAGCGGGCCGCGATCGCGACCGCGTCAGGCCCGCTGAGCCTCGTGATCGCGATGGCCGCGTCGCCGGACGCCGTGGCGATCGCGACGATGGTGTCGCTCATGGCCATGACGGGGGCGTTTCGGGCCGGCCGCGCCCGACGCGGCATCCACGAACGCTACTCCTTCGACGCCGCGCGGCGGATGACGACGCGCTTGTAGAAGCCGTCGCCGACGGTGACCGTCTCCATGCCGGGACGTTCGGCCACTTCGAGGTGCACGATCCGACGCTCGGAGGCGGGGAGCGGATCGGTCGTCACTTCGGGCGCGCCGCCCGCCACTTCGTCCATCAACTCGCGGGCGATCTGGCGAAGGCCTTCGATCTGGCGGTCGCGGAAGCCGGCCACGTCCACCTCGAGACGAGGGGGCGCGGAGGTCGGCATCTTCGCGCGGAGCATGCGCGTCAAGACGTGCTGGAACGACGAGAGGGTCTCGCCGTCCGGGCCGATCAGCATCTCGTCGAACTCGCCGGCGCTCAGGCCGACGCGGATTCCGTGTTGCGTCTTCGAGGCGTCCGCCTTGGCGCCCGGAAATTCCATGGCGTTCACGAGGCCCTGCGCCAACTCCTCGACCATCGCCACGTGCTCGGCGGTGATGAGGCTCGGGTCGAGCGGCGGGGGCGGCGGACCGAAGTCGCGCGGCTCCATCCGGTGCGAGACGCCGTGGTGCGAACGGGGCGAGTCGTACGACGACGGGCGCGGCGCGCGGGCCGGCGCGCGGCCGGCGCCGTCGGGCGCTCCCTGGGGATCGCGGCGGCGGACCTTCACCTTCACCGGGCGGAATCCGATGCTCGAATTGGCCGAGGAGCCGGCGTCCACGAGGTCGATGGCGAGTTCGCGCGGCGTGAGGCCCGTTTGGGCGCACGCGGCGGCGATCGCTTCCTCGAAGGTGTTGGCTTCGATGTGGATGATCTGGTCGTTCATGGCTGGTCCATCCGGTCGTTCGGGCTGAGGCCGCTACGTGGCGGCGCGGGCCGCCGTTTCGCGGTCGTCGGCGATGTTGACCCACTGCTGCTGCAGGGCGGACAGGACGTTGTTGACCGTCCAGTAGAGGATCACGCCCGCGGGAAGATTATACATAAAGAAGAGCATCATCACCGGCATGAGCATCATGAGGGGCTTCTGGTTCGGATCGGTCGGCGTGAGCGCCTGCATCCAGAACGTGCTGGCCGTCATGAGGATCGGCAGGAGATGGATCGGGAGCGGGCCCAACTGCATGAGGAGGTCGGGCGCCGAGAGATCCTGCACGTGGCCCATGAACCCCGCCGCCCTCAGCTCCACCGAGTAGAGGAGCACGTTGTAGAGCGCCAGGAAGACCGGGACTTGGAGGAGCATCGGGAGACACCCGCCGAGCGGGTTCACCTTGTGATCCTTGTAGAGCGCCATCACGGCGGCGTTCATCTTCACCGGGTCGTCCTTGAACTTCTCCCGCAGCTCGTTCATGCGCGGCTGGAGCCGGTGCATGATCTTCATGGTCCGAAGACTCGACTGCGTGAGGGGGTAGAAGACGACCTTCGTGAGAAGGCTCAACAAGATAATTCCGACGCCGTAGTTCGGGATCCACTTGTGCAGGAGGAGCAGGCTCTTCAGCAAGAACGTGCTGACCGGCAGGAGCCACTTCCATCCGAGGTTCACCAGCTGGTCGAGGCCCGAGCCGAGCCCGACGAGCGTGTCGTAGTGGAGCGGGCCTGCGTAGAGGCGCGCGCGGCGGACGACGAGCGAGCCTGGCGTCGCCGAGCCGGTGAGCCAGGCGCTCGCGGATCCCTCGGCGGCCGGGAGGAACGCGACCTCGTCGACCGTCTGCGAGTCGGGCACGAGGGCCGCGACGAAGTACTTGCTCCGATCGCCCGCCCAGCGGACGTTCCCCTTCTCGAGCTTCCACGCCTCCTTGCCCAGTCCCTTTTCGTCGAGCGAGACCATTTTCTCGCCGAGAAGGGCGGTGCCGCGGAGCTCTTCCTTCTTCGAATAGAGTTCGGTGTGGGGGAGCGCGCGACCCCAGCCGAGGCGGTAGCGAATCGGTCCAAGGCCGGCGGGCGCCGAGAGGCGAACCTCCACGTCGAGGAGGACGCCGTTCGGATCGACGTGGTAGGTCTTCGAGACGCTCACTCCGCTCGAGTCCATCGCGCTGAAGCTGACGAGACCCATGGTCTCGTTGTAGTCCGCGATCTGGAACGGCGCGTGCGTGAAGTCGAAGGTGGCGTCACCCGCGGAGACGATGACGTGCATCGCGCTCTCCCCGGGGCGGACCAGGTCGACCGGGGCCTTCGTGGCCGGGTTCTTGTAGTCCGGCACGACCCACGAGGTGATGGCGCCGCCCTCGGTGGAGAAGGTGGCCTGGAACGACTTGCTCGAGAGCCGGCGTTCCTCGACGGGCGCGGGGGCCACGCGCGTGGCGACCAGCGTTTCACCCGCGATGGAGGGCGCGCCCGGGACCGTGGCGGGAGGCGTCGATCCGCTCGGCGCGCCGCCCGTGACGGCGTCGACGCCGGTCGCGGTGCTCGTGCCGGCGACGGGAGCGCCGCCCGGGGTGGTCGTGCCCGGAGCGCCCGGCGTCACCTGCTGGCCGGTGGTCTGCGCCGCCTGCTGCGCCTTCTGGCGCGTGCGCGACGACCACCAGATCGAGTCGATCAACAGGACGCCGAGAATCAGGAAGACGGCAATGAGGGTTTTCTTGTCCATGAATCGGCGAACGCGGCTCCGTCAAGGAACCGGGTCGTAGCCTCCGGGATGAAAGGGGTGACAACGGGCGATCCGGCGGACGATCAGCCAGAGGGCGCGCGCGAGTCCGTGGCGATGGAGCGCCTCTTCGGCGTACGCGGCGCAGGACGGCTCGAATCGACACGCGCGAGGAAGAACGGGAGAGATGGCGGCGCGATAGCCGCGAACCAAGAGCAGGAACAGGGGGCGAAGCCCGAAACCGGCGCGAACGGCGGACGCGATCATCGGCGCTCCTGTCCGATCAGGCGGCTCATCTCGGTCGACACCGCGGCCAGCCCGGAGCGGGCGCACGCTGCGCGCGCGATCCAGATCCGCCAGCGCGGTTCGTCGTGAAGGACGGCCGGCACGGCGCGAAAGGCTTCCCGAAGGAGTCGCTTCGCGCGATTTCGCTGAACGGCGCCGCCGACCTTCCGGCTCGCCACGAACGCAAAGCGGCAGTGATCCTCGGGCTTGGCGAGCGTGACCAACGTCATCAGATTGCCGTGGATCGACTTGCCGGACTGATAGACTTCGCGGAACTGCCACCCTTCGCGAAGGCGGCGATCGCGCGGGGAGACCGCGCCTGCCATCGTGCTATCGCCCGGCGGGGCCGCGTTAGGGGATGAGACGCTTGCGCCCGCGGGCGCGGCGGCGGGCAAGAACAGCGCGGCCACCACGGGTGCTCATGCGGGCACGGAACCCGTGGACCCTCTTCTTGCGCTTATTGTGCGGTTGGAACGTGCGCTTCACTGGTACCGACCTCGTGCAAAGGTGTGGTTCGACTCGTTAGAACATGAACGACGGAGTCTATCGGACGGGGCTTCCGGAGGTCAACGCCCATCTCCGGAGCCGGCCGCGGAGCCCCCGGGAGCGACGGCCGGGGCTTTGTTTCCGACACCACCCGTTGTCGCCAACATTTTCGTTGCGACGCCTAAAGTGGCGGGCGTACATTCCGCCCCTTGCAGACCCCCGCCGCGACGGTGCAGACGCGCCGAGGGCCTGCCTCAAAGAGAACTCCCGGCCCCCAGGCGCGCCCCGCGCGCCTCGTTTCACCGAGGTCTAAAATATCGTGAGCGGCTCGACCCGCCGTCCGGACATTTCGGGGCGTAACATGGCACATTCGTGCATGTTGCGCCCCTTTCGCATTGTGGATATGTATGTGGATAACCGGTGGAGAGGGTGTGCAGACATGGGGATGAAGCGATGATGGAGACGATGGTCGCCACCGACGCCTGGGAGCGGGCCATTCCGCGGATTCAGGCCAATCTTTCGGGCCAGACCTTCGACACTTGGTTCCGCTCGTTGACGGCCCTCGAGTTCGACGGCCGGACCCTCCTCTTGGAGGTCCCGAGCCCGTTCTACGTCGACTGGCTGGACCAGCACTACCGGTCGCTGATCGAGGCCTCCCTCTCGGCGTCGATCGGGCAACCGGTGGGCGTCTCCTTTCAGATTCGACCCGAGCCGGAGACGCCCGAAGAAGACGTGCGCCCGCGGCCCGGTCCGATCTCCCGCGACGAGACGCACCTGATTCCCCAGAACACCTTCGACACCTTCATCGTCGGAAACGGAAACCAGTTCGCGCACGCGGTCTGCCAGGCGGTGGCCCAGAGCCCCGGAACGCGCTACAACCCGCTCTTCCTCTACGGCGGCGTCGGACTCGGGAAGACGCACTTGATGCACGCCATCGGGCACCACGTCCGCCAGCAGCGGACCGGCGCGCGGATCTTCTTCGTCTCGGCCGAGAAGTTCATGAACGAGATGATCTACTCGATCCAGCACGCCACGACGCTCGAGTTCAAGAATCGCTATCGCACCGCCGACATCCTCCTCATCGACGACATCCAGTTCCTCGCGGGCAAGGAGTCGACGCAGGAGGAGTTCTTCCACACGTTCAACGCGCTCCACGACCAGAAGAAGCAGATCGTGCTCACGAGCGACGGCCCGCCGAATTCGATGACGGCGCTCCAAGAGCGGCTGGTGTCGCGCTTCACGTGGGGCGTGGTGGCCGATCTCCAGGCGCCCGATCTCGAGACGCGCGTGGCGATCGTGAAGAAGAAGGCCGAGATGCAGGGGCGGAATCTCCCGAACGAGATCGCGCTTCTCTTGGCGAGCAACATCAAGACGAACATCCGCGACCTGGAAGGATCGCTGGCGCGCCTGCTGGCGTTCTCCGATCTCACGAATCAGCCGCTGTCGGTGGAGTTCGCCCAGGAAGTGCTGCGCGACCAGATCAAGCCCGACATGCAGCGCGTCGACGTCCACGAGATCCAGCGTCTCGTGTCGCGGCACTTCAACGTCACCGAGGAATCGCTCCGCGGCAAGCGCCGCACCGACACGATCGCCTTCCCCAGGCAGATCGGCATGTATATCACCCGCAACATCACCGAACTCTCGCTCGCCGAGATCGGCGCCAAGTTCGGCGGCCGCGATCACACCACCGTCATGCACGCCGTCC
>DASTSZ010000139.1:0-5099 GCA_035760425.1 Candidatus Eiseniibacteriota bacterium
CTGGCGCTTCGTCAATCCGAAGATGCGCGACGCCTATGGCGACGACACCATGCCGAGCACGGCCGAGAATGTCGCGCAGGAGTTTCAGATCAGCCGGGCCGACCAGGACGCGTTCGCGCTGCGCAGCCAGGAGCGCGCGGCGGCGGCGATCGCGGCGGGTCGCCTTGCCGAGGAGATCGTGCCGGTGACGATTCCGGGGCGCGAGGCGAAGGTCGTCGACAAGGACGACCACTGCTTCGACGGCGCCACGCCGGAGGGGCTCGCGAAACTGCAGCCCGCCTTCGGCAAGAACTCCTTCGTGACCGCCGGCAACGCGAGCGGCATCGTCGACGGCGCCGCCGCGCTCGTGCTGACGACGGAGAGACACGCGGAGAAGCGCGACCTCTCGCCGATCGGACGCATCGCCTCCTGGGGCGTGATCGGCGTCGATCCCGACACGATGGGCATCGGCCCCGTGCCGGCCGTTCGCGGCGCGCTGAAGCAGGCGGGACTCTCCGTCGACGACGTCGACCTCTTCGAAATCAACGAGGCCTTCTCGGGGCAGTATCTCGCCGTGGAGAAGGAACTCGGCAATCCCCGCGAGAAGACGAACGTGAACGGCGGCGCCATCGCGCTCGGGCATCCGCTCGGCGCCACCGGCACCCGTCTCACGCTCACGCTCCTGTACGAACTCCGGCGGCGGAAGAAGCGCTGGGGCGTGGCGTCGGCCTGCATCGGCGGCGGACAGGGCATCGCGATCGTCGTGGAGTCGCTGCCGTCATGACCGACGTTCGCGAGCAGGATCTCATCTACGACTGGAACGTCGGCGACGATCCGCCGGTGAAGCCGCCCCGGCGGGTCCAGGTCGTGGACGAGACGCTCCGCGACGGTCTCCAATCGCCCACGGTCACCGACCCCTCCATCGAGGACAAGCTCCGCGCGCTCCACCTGCAGGCGAAGATCGGCGTGCACGGGAACGACATCGGCCTCCCGGGCGCCGGGCCGCGGGCGATGGAGGCGGCGCTCGCGCTCGCGCGCGAGATCGTCGCCGCGAAACTCCCCATCGAGCCCTACTGCGCCGCCCGCACGCACAAGAACGACATCGACCCGATCATCGAGCTGACGCAGAAGACGGGACTTCGGATCGAAGCCGCGACCTTCATCGGCTCGAGCCCGATCCGACAGTACGCGGAGGATTGGGATCTCGATCGCCTGCTCCGGACGACGGAGGAGGCGGTGACCTACGCCGAGACGAACGGCGTGCCGGTCATGTACGTGACGGAGGACACGACGCGGGCGCGTCCCGAAATCCTCCGGCGCCTCTACACGAAGGCGGTCGAGTGCGGCGCGCGGCGCGTCTGCGTCTCGGACACCGTCGGCCACGCCACGCCCGAAGGGGCCGCGCGCGTCATCCGCTTCATCCGCGGGGTCGTCGACGCGACGGGCGAGAAGGTCGGCGTCGACTGGCACGGGCACCGCGACCGCGATCTCGCGGTGGCGAACGCGCTCGCCGCCATTCTCGCCGGGGCCGATCGCGTGCACGGCACGATCCTGGGCATCGGCGAGCGGGTGGGGAACGCGCCTCTCGATCTCCTGCTCGTGAACCTGAAGCTCCTCGGGTGGCTCGACGTCGATCTCACGCCGCTGCCCGAATACGCGGAACTCGTCTCGCGCGCCTGCAAGGTGCCGCTGCCGTACAACTATCCCGTTCTCGGCCGCGACGCCTTCCGCACGACCACGGGCGTCCACGCCGCCGCCGTCATCAAGGCGGAGAAGAAGGGGGACGCCTGGCTCGCCGATCGCGTCTACTCGAGCGTGCCGGCCGGCCTTCTCGGCCTCAAGCAGATCATCGACGTCGGCCCCATGTCGGGCGAGTCGAACGTCGTCTATTGGCTCATCACGCACGGCCACGAGCCCGAGCGCCCGCTCGTGGAACATCTCTTCCGGATCGCCAAGAGCCGGGAGACGACCCTCACCGACGAGGAACTGTCGGCGGCGGTTCGCGACTTCCGGGCGCACCGAGGTGCCTCCGTTGGCTAAGCGTTATCGCGTCGCCGTCCTGGGCGGCGACGGAATCGGACCGGAAGTGACGCGCGAGGCGCAGGCGGCGATCCGCCTCGCGTCGGAAATCTTCGGCTTCGGCGTGGAGTGGACCGACTATCCGCTCGGCGCCGAGCACTACTTGAAGACGAAGGAGACGCTTCCTCCGGCGGCGCTGGCGGAGATGAAGCAGCACGACGCCATTCTCCTCGGCGCCATCGGGGATCCGAGGCTCCCGGTCGGCATGTTGGAGCGCGCCATCATCTCGGGCATCCGCTTCGGCCTCGACCTCTACGTGAATCTCCGGCCGATCCGCCTCTTCGCCGCCGATCTCTGCCCGCTGAAAGGGAAGGGCCCGGAGGACGTCGACCTCATCGTGGTCCGCGAGAACACGGAGGACGTCTACGCCGGCATCGGCGGCTTCCTGAAGAAGGGAACGCCCGACGAGGTCGCGATGCAGGAGATGATCTTCACGCGGAAGGGCGTGGAGCGCGTCACGCGCTACGCCTTCGACCTCTGCCGCCGGCGCGCCAAGAACCGCAAGCTCACGATGATCGACAAGGCGAACGCCGTCGGCGCCATGGATCTATGGACGCGCGTCTTCGAGGAGGTCGGCGCCGAGTATCCCGACATTACGCGGGATCACGCCTACATCGACGCCGCGTGCATGTGGATGGTGAAGAACCCGGAGTCCTTCGACACGGTGGTCGTCTCGAACATGTTCGGCGACATCTTCACCGACCTCGGCGCGGCCATCCAGGGAGGCATGGGCGTGGCCGCCTCCGGCAACATCCACCCCGGGCGCGTCTCGATGTTCGAGCCGATCCACGGCTCCGCGCCGAAGCACGCGGGGCGGAACGTCGCGTCGCCCATCGGCGCGATCCTCGCGGGTCAGATGCTTCTGGATCACCTCGGCGAGGGCGACGCGGCTTCGTTGGTCGGCGCCTCGGTGCAGGACCTCTTCACGAGCGGCGCGATTCGCTCCACCGGGACCGACAGCGGCCTCGGGACGACCGCGCAGGGCGATCTCGTCCGCGACGCCATGCGCCGGCTCGCGGCCCGGCCTGCAGGCGCCGCTTGATTTTCTCCGGAGTCTTTGCTATAATTCATTAGTCTCATAGACCTTACCGCGACATCCTGCGTCACATCTCGGGTCGGTTGAGAACCCCCCCTTGGGGCTCCTAGCCCCTTCTCGACCCCCCCAGGAGCGGTCCAGGTCCACGAGGCGTTGGCGCGCGTCCCGGCAGGGGCGCTCCCCACGGCTCCACCACGGGATGTCGGGTCCCGAGGCGGAACGGTTCCTGTCACGCTATCGGTTCGCAATCAGAAGAGCGCCCAACCATCACCCAGCGTAGGGAGGACTGCATGAAGTCCGTTGTCCGGCTCTTGGCCGTCGCCGCCGTATGCCTCTTGGCGTTCGCGGTACCGGCTTCCGCCCAGTACATGTACATCGACGTCGACGGCGACGGGTTGAACACCGCCGCCGACGTGCTCACCCCCACGACGACCGGGGTCGACATCTGGCTTCGGACGAACTTCAACGGCGACGGCTCGCCGGCCGTATGTAATACGGACACCCAGCCGCTGACCATCAACTCGTACGAGTTCTTCCTCCGGTCGTCCGGCGGCGCGGTGACGCTCGGCACTTGGACGTCGGACGCGGCGCTCAACTTCAATGGCAACTTCGGCGACTTCACGTCGGGCACCGACGCCTATCACGGGCGTTCGGGACCGCAGCTGGCCGAGGGCACGTACAAGCTAGGTCGGCTCGCGATCTCCGGCGTCGCCGCCGGCGCGGTCATCTCGATCGTTCCGGATTCGCCGGTGAATCCCCCGGGATTCACGTCGTTCGGCACGAACTGCCCCGGCAACGACTTCGACAACACCTACAAGCTCGCCGGCGCCACGGGCGGTTCGGACTGGACCGACGTCGGCAACACGCGGACGAGCGGCCCTGTCAACGCGAACCCGATCATCACGGCGCCCGCCACGCAGAGCGCCGGCGAAAACACCCTCGTTTCGATCACCGGTTCGGCCTCCGATCCGGACGCCAACACGGTCACGCTCTCGCAGACGAACAACGCCGCGTTCCTCACCGGTCCGGCGTCGGCGGGCCCCGTCCTGGCGCCGAGCATCACGCTCACGGGCACCCCGTCCTTCACGCAGTCGGGCTCCTATACGGTGAATTGGAGCGCGGCGGACAACACGACGGGCACCGCGGCGGCCACCACGGCGCTCACGATCACGAACGTGAACCGGAACCCGGTCATCACGGCGCCGGCCACGGTCTCGGGCTCGGAGAACACCGCCGTCTCGGTCACCGGCTCCGCGACCGATCCCGACGGCAGCGACGTCGGGCTGGCGCAGAACAACAACGCGCCCTTCTTCACGCCCTCGAGCACGAACGGTCCGTCGCCGAATCCGAGCATCACGCTCACCGGCACGCCGAACTTCGCGCAGTCGGGCAGCTACACGATCAATTGGAGCGCGAACGATCTCGCCGGCGGCACGCCGACGGCCACGACGGCGCTCACCATCGCCAATACGAATCGGAATCCGGCCATCACCGCGCCCGCGACGGTCAGCGGCACGGAGAACACGGCGGTATCGATCACCGGCTCGGCGGTCGATGCGGACGGTCAGACCGTCACGCTCGCGCAGACGAACAACGCGACCTTCCTCACGGGCCCGGCCTCGGCCGGCCCGGTGGCGAACCCGAGCATCACGCTCACGGGCACGCCGAACTTCACGCAGTCGGGCGCCTACACGATCAACTGGACCGCGAATGACGGCGCCGGCGGATCGTCGGCGGCCTCGACGGCCCTCACGATCGCGAACCTGAATCGGAATCCCGCCATCACGGCGCCGGCGACGGCGAACGGGCCGGCGGGCGTTTCGATCTCGGTCACCGGCTCGGCGTCGGATCCCGACGCGCAGACCGTGACCCTCTCGCAGACGAACAACGCGCCCTTCTTCACGGCGTCCTCGTCGAACGGCCCGGTTCTCACCCCGAGCATCACGCTCACGGGCACGCCGAGCGGCGCGCAGACGGGCAGCTTCACGGTCAATTGGAGCGCGAA